>CAZYLX010000164.1:0-6791 GCA_964648595.1 uncultured Acidimicrobiaceae bacterium | reverse complement strand
CTCTGATTCTCGGAACTCATTGACCTCGAGCACGATGTGGCCGAGCCGCTTGACTTGGGAAGGGCCGGAATCGACCCGCAGCGGTTCGCCTCGTCGGTCTGTCGTCGTCCCGTCGTTCGTGACTGATTGACGCCCGACGTCGAGCCGCCCAACCGACCCGCGGCCGGTGACCACCTCGACCTGAAAGCCGTTCGGATCGATCGTCGAGATCGTTCGCCCGCCGCCCGGTCCTTCCAGATCAGTGATCAGTCCGAAGCCATCGAGAGCACTCAGAGCGTCGAGGTCGGCGGAAGATCCGGCGTTGAACGCCAGCCCGACGAAGGCCGGCTCCTCTGCCAAGTGAGTGACGTGGACGAAGCCCTCGTCGTCTGTGCCGCGCATGTAGAGCGTGTCGTCGGTTCGGTCGCTCCTGACGAGGCCGAATTCGACGAGGAACGCTTCCATGGCATCGAGGTCAGGAGCAGCGAAACGGGCGAAGGCGATGTCGGTGACGTGGATGGTCGGCGTTGTGGCCATGGAGATCATCCTCGTGGCTCGGCTCGGTCGTGTCGAGTCGAGCCCGGCGACGCCTCACGGGCCATTCATGCACCGTCTGGCTCGGGTTCGTCGTGGAGCACCATCTCGCTGACGGCAATGAGCGCGGCGTTCACGATGTTGGCTGCGGAGATGCCGGTGATGTCGTATAGGTCGGCGATCGTTCCGGACTCGCCGAAGCGGTCGACTCCGAGGCTGTACTGCATCGTGCCCAGCGCCGAACCGACCCACGCCAGGCTGTGGCTGGCAGCGTCATGGACGCTGATGACCGGTCGCCGGCGTTCTGGAGTGGGTATGAGGCGGTGCAGATGGCTTGGTGAACGAACCACTTGGGCGGCAGCCACGCTCTGGGCGTAGCCGGCCCGCCAACTGCGGTAGACCCTGTCGGAGCTGGTGAGGTGCACGACGCTGGCCTGCACTCCTTCTGCGTCGAGCTCGACCGCAGCAGCGATGGCCTCGGGCGCCATCACGCCAGTGGTCACCAGCGTCACCGCCGGTCGTCCGTCTTCCGGGCCGTCGATCAGGCGGTAGCCACCGGCCAACACGTGAGAACGTAAGCGCTGTTCGCCATGGCGTTCGAGGGCATCGGCGAACGGCCCTTGGTCGATTGGTCGGGTCGACAAACGGAGGTACGTACTTGTCCCACCAGGTGCTGAGAGTTGATCGATCGCGTCGCAGAGCAGCCAGTCGACCTCGGTGGCATAGGCCGGTTCTGCGTAGTTGAGATTTGGCAACTCGGCCCCGACGGATGCCGTGATGGTCGACTGATGAGCGCCACCCTCCGGAGCCAAGGTCACCCCGGCCGGTGTACCGGCGACGATGAATTTCGCATCGTTGTAGACGCCGTAGATCAAGGCGTCGAGGCCGCGGAGCACGAACGGGTCGTAGACCGTGCCGATCGGCAGGAGGTGTTGACCATGGTGGTCATGACTCAAGCCGAGCTGGCCCAGCAACATGAACAGGTTCATCTCGCTGATGCCGAGCTCGATGTGTTGGCCGGAGGGACCGGGCGCCCACTTCAACAGTCGGTCTGCGCCACCGTGGTCGTCGGCTTCACGGTGCGCGTAAACACCCTTCTTGTTGATCCAGCCGCCGAGGTTTGTGGAGATCGAGACGTCCGGGGCGGTAGTGACGATGCGTTCTCCGACCCCAGCGACGTCGGCCAAGCTGGCCAACACGCGGCCGAATGCCTCCTGAGATGAGGTGGATCCGTTGGTCACCGGAGGCCGCGCCGACTCGGGCACCGGAATTGAAGGTCTGGGGAGTGGCAACGGGTTGTTGATGGTGCCGCCAACGGCGGAGCAGATTCGTCCCGCCGGGCTGTCTGGCCCGAACCGATCCCACTCGGACGACTCATCGAGGCCCACCTCGGCTCGGAAGCTGTCGATCTGGTCCGCAGTGAGGAGCGCCGCGTGATTGAGGGGATCGCCGGCCATTGCCAGACCCTTCCCCTTGATCGTGTAGGCGAACACCACGGATGGGCGATCGGTCTCGGCATCGCAGGCCCGGAACGTTCCGAGGAGACAGCCGAGATCGTGGCCGCCAAGGTCGGTGACGAGCGTCTTGAGTTGCTCATCGCCCATGTGTTCGACGAAGCGGCCGACAGCAGGATCTGCGCCGTCGAGGAACTTGTGGCGAACCTCGGCCCCGCTCAGCCCGAACAACGCCTGATAGGCCTCGTTCGGCATCTCATCGATTCGAGCTTCGAGCGCTTCGCCGCCGGATTGCGTGAACGCCTCGGTCAGTCGAGCCCCATACTTCGCTTCCGCGACATGCCAGCCGGCGTCGGCGAAGAAGTGCTTCAAACGCGTGGCGGCGATCTCGGGGATGACTCGATCGAGGCTTTGGCGATTGAGGTCAACCACCATCGTGAAGTTGCCGAGACCTTGGGTGGCAGGGTCGGCGATGGCCTCCCATACGTTGCCCTCGTCGAGTTCCGCGTCACCGACAAGAGCGATGAAGCGGGCCGGCTCCTGCTCGCCGAAATGCGAGTCGGTGTAGCGACGGGTGAGAGCCGAGAACAGGGGAGCGACTGCCCCGAGGCCGACCGACCCTGTCGAGAAGTCCGAGACGTCGGGATCTTTCGTGCGGCTCGGGTAGGCCTGGAGGCCACCTCGTTGGCGAAGCGTGGTGAGATAGGACCGGTCGAGCTCACCAGTGAGGTACTTGATGGCGTGGTAGACCGGTGATGCGTGGGGCTTGACCGCCACTTTGTCCTCGGCACCGATGTGGCCGAACCACAGAGCGGTCATGATCGACACCATTGAGGCGCATGACGCCTGATGCCCGCCGACCTTCACTTCGGTATCGCCTCTCCGATTGGCAGCGTCGACAATTCTGGTCGCAAGCCACAGCACCCGCTGCTCGATCTGGCGGAGCGCATCGAGGTCGACTCCGTCTGGCTGGTTGGTCTCGTTCACGGCTGGTCATCCACGGTCAGAACCTCCTGTCGGGCAAGGTAGGGCAATCGGGCGCTCCGAGGAGACTTGCCATGATCGGGAACGCCGCTTGCGTCGGAAACGAACGCTTGTGCGCGTGTCTGGCACTGTCCGAGTCGGATCGGCCGGTGTGATACGGGGGGAGTGTTCGCTCTGCGCAGGTGTGCGCGTCTCTGGCACTACACGCTCGAAAGGAGAGCGAGAACACTCGACTCAGAGTGCGGGAGACCGTTTCTGGCTGGCGCTGCGGTTGGCTCGAGGTTGATACTGGCCGCACAGACCAACAGGGGGACTGACATGGGCCGGAGCATCTCAACCGGAAGCGAGCATCTGCATTGTGTTGTCGGCGACGACGGGATCGCAGTGATCACGATGGACCGACCTGAGCGACGCAACGCCATGACCGATGGCATGTTGGGTGGTCTCGCGACGGCCTTGGCCGAAGTCGAGGTCGCCTCCGACGTCCGCTGCGTTGTCCTGACGGGGGCCGGTGGAGCGTTCTGCGCCGGCGGCGACGTCAAGGGGTTCGCCGAAGGCGGCGGGGCAGGCAGTGGAGCGTCCTCTTGGGATGTCGGCGTTCACGAGCAGCGTCTGAGCCACCGAAACACATCCGGTGCTCTGTTTCGGATGCCCAAGCCGACGTTGGCGGTCATCCCGGGAGCCGCAGCCGGAGCAGGTCTGTCGTTGGCGCTGGCGTGTGATCTTCGGATTGCTGTCGACACAGCGGTGATGACGACCGCCTTTGCCAGGGTCGGTCTTGCCGGCGACTACGGCGGTACATGGTTTCTCACGCAGCTCGTTGGCCCGGCCAAGGCCAAGGAGCTGTATTTCCTTCCGGAGCGCATGTCGATGGACACTGCACTCGAACTGGGAATCGTCAACAAAGTGGTGCCGCCCGAGGAGTTCGAACAAGCCTGGACCGGCTTGGCCGCTCGCCTCGCTGCCGGCCCGCCGATCGCCTACCGGTACATGAAGGAGAACATCAACCGGGCCGTGACCAGTGATCTGGACACGATCCTCGATCTCGAGTCGACGCATCACCGGCACACTGGCACGACCAGCGATCACAAGGAGGCCTCGAAGGCCTTCGTCGAAAAGCGCGAGCCGGTGTTCGAAGGACGCTGACCCGACCCGCCGCTGTAGTTCGGGTTCAGTGGATCTGGCCGACGACCTTTGTCGGGCGGAACGTGGCGATCAACCGACCCTCATCGACCATCGCTTGTCGGTACTCAGCCCAGTCGGGATGGGCCTGACCAGCGACGGTCTCGTAGTAAGCAACGAGGGCATCGGACGTTGCGTCATCGACCGCCGTGGTGACCGGGCTGAGCTCGACGGTGCCGTCGAACGAGAGATAGCTCCAGCTGCCTGGTTCGGTGATGTGCAGCACGATTCGAGGATCGCGGCGCATGTTTGCGGTCTTCGCTCGATCGGCGGTGATGGAGATCCTGAAGGCCTCGCCGTCGACGGTGTATGCGATGTCCGACGACTGCGGGCGGCCATCCTTGCGAATGGTGATGAGCACGGCGTTCTTGCGGGTGCCGGCCCATGTGAGTGCGGGGGAGAGTTCCATTGGAAGATCCTGTCAGCTGGGAAGCTCAGGCGCTCAGCTGGGCCCACACTCGCTGCGGAGTGACCGGGAGGTCGATGTGGCGAACACCGAGGTGGGCGAGCGCATCGACGACGGCGTTCTGGATTGCCGGGACAGCGCCGATCGTTCCCGATTCGGCGATGCCCTTGGCCCCGAGCGGGTTGTTGGGTGACGGTGTCTCGGTGAGGTGTGATTCGAAGCTCGGCATCTCGGTCGGCCCGGGGACGGCGTAGTCCATGAAATTGGCGGTGATCGGGTTGCCGTCTGGGTCGTAGACGAACTCTTCGTAGAGCGCCTGGCCGATCCCTTGGCCGATGCCACCGTGCACCTGACCGCGAACGATGGTCTCGTTGATCATGGTTCCTGCGTCATCCACCGAAACGATTCGGAGAAGATCGACGGCACCGGTTTCGGCGTCGACCTCCACGACTGCGGCGTAGGCGCCGTAGGGGACTGACGGTCCGTCGGTGTCGAAGTCGGTTTCGCACGCGAACGCGATCTCGCCGCTGTCGCCATCTTCTTTCGCGGCCTCGACGCGGGCGGCCGCGATCTCGACCCAGCCGACGCTTGCCGCTCCGGGCGAGCCCGCCACATGGAACTGACCGCTCACCGTGTCGATCACGACATCGCCCGGGGCGGCTTCCAGTAGATCGGCGGCAAACTTCGCGGCCTCAGCGACGAGCTGTTCTGTTGCTACTGCAACTGCCGAGCCCGCCTTCTGGGCGGAGCGTGACCCGCCCGTGATGCCGCCGCGAGGGACGATGTCGGTGTCGCCGTGGACGACTTCGATTCGTTCCATCGGAACACCGGTTCGTTCCGAGACGAGCTGTGACCACGTCGTGTAGTGGCCCTGGCCGTATGGCGAGGACCCGGTCAGAACCCGCATCGACCCGTCGGCGTTGAGCTGGAGTGATCCGTACTCGGTGCCGGCGACACCGGCCGTTCGATCGATGAACACCGAGAGTCCGATGCCCAGGTGTTTCGTGCTTGGGGTTGCCCGGCGCGCTGCCTGTTCGGCTTTTCGTTCGTCGTAGCCGACGAAGCCGGCCAGCAGCTCGAGGATGAGTGGGTAGTCGCCAGAGTCATAGACGACGTCGCTCGGGTTCGTGTGGGGCATGGCCGACGCAGCGATGAGATTCTTTCGCCTCACCTCGATCGGGTCCATACCGATCTCGGCCGCGAACAGATCAACCGCCCGGTCGAGCAGCGCCCCGGCTTCTGGCCGCCCGGCACCTCGGTAGGCGACGATCGGTGTGGTGTTTGTGACCACAGCCGTCGTCCGCCACGTGACCTGATCGACGTCGAGCGGCCCCTGCAACATGACACCTGTGTTCTTCGCCATGTGAGCCGCAGCAATCGGGTAGGCCCCACAATCGGTGATGACGTGGGCGTCGAGCGCCGTGATCGTGCCGTCCTTCTTGCCGGTGATCTTCACTTCCTGGCGTTGATTTCGCGAGTGGCCGAGGCCGGTCATGTCCTGCGAGCGAGTCGGTGTCCAACGAACGGGTCGCCCGACCAGCTTGGCGAGGAACCCCAGGAGCATCTCCTCGGGGTACATCCGAGCCTTCGCCCCGAAGCTGCCACCGACATCTGCCGTGGTCACCCGAATCTGATCGGTCTCCATGCCATACCAGGCTTTGAGCATGGCCCGCTGTGGGTGGACGCCCTGGCACGACGCATGATGGATGAGTCGCTCGCCGTCCCACCATGCGGCAGCCACACGGGTCTCGATCGGGCACGGGGCGAGTCGCTGGTTTTCGAGTGTTGCCTCGACAACGATCTCGTCGGCGACGAACGGCGAATCGGCCCCGCCGCTGTCGTTGTAGATCGTGTTTGATCCGTGGTCGGGGTAGAGGACGGTGTCGTTGCTCAGGGCCGAGTCGAACCCGACAACTGGCGAGAGTGGCTCGTAGTCGACCAGCACGAGTTCGGCGGCGTCGGCGGCCGCCGCGTGGCTTTCGGCGACGATGGCCACGATTGGCTCGCCAACGAATCGGGCCACTGATTCGGCCAAGACAGACCGTTCCGTCGAGGCCGGGAACATCGGAAGGTGGCCGGGAACGGGGCCCTTGCCTGCTGCTGCGAGGTCGGCGGCGGTGACGATGGCCAACACGCCGGGTGCGGCAAGTGCTTCTTCGGTATCAATGCTCGTGATCTCGGCGTGGGCCATCACCGATGTCACGTACGTGACGACCGCAGCGTTCGGCAGCTCCAGATTCGCGACAAAGGAA
>CAZYLX010000163.1:0-6811 GCA_964648595.1 uncultured Acidimicrobiaceae bacterium | reverse complement strand
CCATTTAGACCCGCGGAATGGCTCAAACAATGGAACTGCGCCTTTCGCCCGCTCATTTGCCGCCCGCCCAATGGTATAGGGCGCCGCGGCCGCGGCCGGGCTCGGGGATCTCGGGGTGCTCGTGGCGTAGCTCGTTCATGAGTCGTTTCACCTGGCCGCGGTCGTAGTGGGTGATCTTCCGGATGTCCTCGTTGCTGAGTCCAAGGTCGCCGCGTCGGGCACGGTCCCTGAGAACGCTCAGGATACGGGTTTTGGCGGCCTCCCAGTCGATGCGCCGGTCCCTTCGCCATGACCATCGCAGGCGAGACCGTCGCAGGCGAAGAAGCCGGAACCATCGAAGCCGAGGGGGCCCCTGCTTCAACCAAACTTCCACCGAGCCGAATGCTCCTCGGAGATGTGGTCTCGGTCGGAAGCAGCGGCCTGCGCACACGCAAGAGCC
Organism: uncultured Acidimicrobiaceae bacterium; assembly: GCA_964648595.1. Lineage (GTDB taxonomy): Bacteria > Actinomycetota > Acidimicrobiia > Acidimicrobiales > SZUA-35 > SZUA-35. Next base: position 6,372 of record CAZYLX010000163.1, on the reverse strand, counting down.
GGACCGCACTCTCGGCGTTGGGCATCATGATCGGCATCGCCGCCATGGTCGGCGTGCTCGGCCTTTCCGAGTCGAGCCAAGCCGATCTGACCAACAAGATCGAGGCGCTCGGAACGAACCTGCTCACCGTGTCGCCCGGTGGGGGCTTCGGCGGTGGAGACGGTGTGCTCCCCGAGGAGACGGCAGCCAAGATCAACCGGATCGGCCCTGTCGAACAATCTGCCGACGTAGTCGAGCTCGATCAAGCCGTGCTGCGAAACGATCTCGTCAACGAGAACGAGACCGGAGGTATCACGGCGGTCGCGGCCGACCTGGATCTCCTCGAGACGCTCAACGGAACGCTGGCTGCCGGCGTCTGGCTCGACGAAGCGACTGCCGCCACACCAAACGTGGTGCTGGGTTCGGTGACCGCTGAACGGAATGGCATCGTCGATGTTTCCCAGGGGGTCCAGATCCTGATCGGCGGTGAGTGGTTCACGGTCGTCGGCATCCTCGAGTCGTTCCCGCTGGCTGCCGATCTCGATCGAGCAGCGCTCATCGGCAAGCCAGTGGCCCAGACGCTCTTCGATGTCGAACTGAATCCGAGCATCGTCTATCTGCGGACCGATCCCGGTTTCGTCGACAACGTACGAGCCGTGTTGCCGGCCACGGCCGATCCCGCGAATCCCGAAGAGGTCGAAGCCTCGAGGCCATCAGACCTGCTCGAAACTCAGAGCGCCATCGAAGACTCGTTCACCAACCTCTTTCTCGGCCTCGGCGCTGTGTCCCTCCTCGTTGGTGGTGTCGGGATCGCCAACGTGATGGTCATTGCGGTCATAGAACGAAGGAACGAGATCGGTCTTCGCCGAGCCCTCGGCGCAACCCGGGCGCACATTCGCCGCCAGTTCCTCACCGAAGCGTTGTTGCTCTCGGCATTGGGCGGCATCGGCGGCGTCGTACTCGGCATCGCCGCAACATGGGTCTATGCACGATCGCAGGGCTGGGACGTGGTCGTCCCAACACTCGCAGTCGTCGGCGGCCTGGCCGCCGCCCTGATCATCGGCGGTATCGCCGGTCTGTACCCAGCGATGCGGGCGGCACGGCTGGCTCCGACCGAAGCACTGAGGGCTGCGTGATGCACGACTTCGATGAACGTCGAGGCGCCTGGAACCGGCTCCGGATGCCCTCACTGATCATGACCGGCATCGTTGTTGTGATCGGTTGGCTTGTCTTCAATCCTCCGAGCGTCTTCGAGTCTCCCGACGCCGTAATCTCGGTGCCCCGGTCGACGACGGAGGTTCGTACGGCTGATCTCGTGCGGTCGTTCGAGGCCGAGGGCTCGCTCGTGTTCCTCGACGATCGAACCCTTCTGCACCCAACGGCGGGCACGGTCACGTCTCTTGCGTCGCCCCTCACGCCGGTTTCGAGCGGCGACACGTTGTACGCCGTCGACAACGTGCCAACCGTCGCCCTGACCGGCCAAACCCCTGCGTGGCGAACAATGAGTGTCGATGCATCGGGTGAGGACGTGCTGCAACTCGAGGAGGCCCTGGTCGAGTTGGGGTACGACGAGGCTGGGTTGCTCGCTGTCGACGGGACGTTCAGCAACTACACCGCTGACCTCGTCAGACTCTGGCAGGCCGACCTCAGCGCCGAGGAAACGGGCCTCGTCGAGTTCGGGTCGGTCGTCTTCGTCGGGCCGGGGATCGAAATCGGGTCGGCCAATGCCGTCGTCGGTCAGGCCGTACCGCCCAACGGCATGCTCGACTTGAGAAACCCGAGCCGGGTCGTGACGTTCTCGGTCGCTGTCGCCGATCTCGACAGCGTCGAGGTAGGCGACACGGTCAATGCCCTCTTGCCTGACCGGACCCCGTTCGATGTCGTGGTGACGGATCTTCGTCCCTCAGGAGATGGCTTGTGGACGGTCAGCGGTGATCCGGTGGGTCTGTCACCCGAGATGGCACCGGCTGACGAGGTGCCTCTGGAGATCTCGTGGGATGTCTCGATCGGCGACGATGTCGTCGTTGTGCCGGCGTCCGCCATCAAGCGGCTCGACTCGGGCGACTACGTCGTAGAAGTCATCCGAACCGCCGAGGCCGACGGAGAGGTTCTCGAAACTGTCTTCGTCGCTGTCGAGATCGGTGAGCAATCGGGTTCGCTCGTCGAGATTCGCTCCGAGTTGGAGCTCGGCACCCAGATCATCAGCCCCTAGTTCTGGGCGCACCTGATCAGGGGCGGTCCTGATCAGGGAACAGCGACAGGGTTGCTCTCGGCGATGACGGTTCCACCCGAGTCCCGCGCACTCACGCGATAGGTGACCGCAGCGTCACCGATGCGCTCGACCGTGATTGTCCGGGCCGCCGGGTCTCGTAGCACCGCAAGCGTTCGAGTTCGGTCGCCGTTGGTGACTGTCACCTGCCACCCGGCAACGGTTTCCGGGCCGACGTAGGTCCAGCTGAGCCGAACCCGGCCATCGCTGTCGGTCCACTCGAGAGTCACCGCTGGATCGGACGTGGTCGTCGTTGTTCGGTCGGTCGAGGTCGGCGGAGTTGTTGTTTGCGGCGTGGTTGCGGCCGTCGTGGTCGATCTTGGTGTGGTGGTCGAGGTCGTGCGATCGGTCGATGCGGTCGCTGGCCGAGTACTCGGCGGCGGACTGGTCGTTTCAGTCGCAGGAGGTACAGCGGTCGTTGTCGGTTCGGGTACCGATGTGGTCGGCGTTGGTGCTTGCTCGATCAGAATCTCGAGCTGCCCCTCGTTGACCACAGCACGGTCGCCGGCTTCGAGCACAACGTCGGCAATCACCGCTGATCCGTCTGCTCCGACGATGATTCGAGTCCCGTCCGGCAGGGCAAGGCCTGCTTCTGCCGCGATGATCTCACCGTCAGGCAGCACGACCTCGGTCTGGGTCGATGCCCCCATGACCAACTCGATCTCGTCGCCTTTGTCCCGACTGAACGCAAACACTCCGGCGAACACGATGAGGCTGGCAAGAAAAGCAAGGGCCGCCGGCTGCCAGATCGGCCGCTGTCGTGCGACGGCACCACTGCCAGGACTCAGCTCGCGAAGATCGGCGTCGAGCCGGTTGGCGAAGGCGCCGTCAACCGATGGTTGACGGTCGCTCCCCCATTGTTCGAGTTTGCGTTCAACGTCTCGTGGCTCGTTCATCGGTCATCCTCCATTCGTTCCAGTTCTCGACGCAGGGCTTTCAACGCTCGGGACAGCACGACGGCCAGTGCTGGTTTCGCCATCCCCATCGCCTGGGCCGCATCAGCCGGATCGAGATCGGCGAGGTAGCGGAGCGAGAGCACTCGCTGGTATCGGTCCGGGAGGCGATCGAAGGCAGCCCGTAGATCGGCGAAATCTTCGAGTGGCAAGTCATCGATCGTCGCGTCGGCGTGGAGCTTCGACATCGCCAGTTGCCCTCGCTCCGAGGTTGGTCTGCCTTCTCGCCGGTAGTGAGCGATCGTCTGGTTGGCGGCGATCCGCATGAGCCATGGGGCAAAACCTCCTGAGCGCCACCGGAATCGGTGGAGGTTCTTCAGCGCCGCCTCGAATGTTGCGGAGCAGATGTCTTCGGCCGCCTGTTCATTCCCGGTGCGTCGCCATGCGTAGGTATGCACCTGGGGAAGGAATTGTCGGTAGAGAAGGGAGAACGCGTCGGCGTCCACCCGCGCCCGCTCGACCAGATCGCGCTCTGCGAGGAGATCATCTTCACCTCGGCTCACAGAGGAGATCGTTGCCGGGCCGGCAGGGGCAAGGGTGGACACTCGAGACGTTCGTTCAAAGCTCAGTGAGGGTTGTTGGCTCGGAACCGAATGGCTCGGGCCGGGCTTGCGTCGATCTCTCGATCGGTTGGCCCATCGACGAATCGCAGAGCGAACGGTCGTGACTGGCCAACGACTTCCCCGTCCTTGTCGACGGCGAGCACCGCGTATCGCACGAGAACCGTGTCGTCAGGAAGGCTGTCTCGAGCAGCGGTGTGGTCGAGACCGCCCCGCCAGACCATTTCCCGTTCACCACGGTTCACGATGCGCCACAGCTGGTAGCCGACAGCGGTACGGCTGGTCGTTGGTCGCCACTCGCAGTGAGCGGCCACGACCTCGTCGGCCGCTTCACACTTCATCGTCAGCACCTCGAGCTCGGGATCGGTGTCCGGAGCCTTCACACCGGCACGGACAGGCCCGCCCTTACCGACCGTTGCCCCGTTCGCGTCCAACACGAGGATGCTGTAGCCGTAGGTGACGCCGAGCCGAATGTTGCTGTCGATGGCGACCGTCGTTGCCAGGTCTCGGGTCGTGAACACGGTGGTTCTCGTGTCACCGTTGGTACGGATCAGGGCATAGCCGGCGGCAGTCCTGTGGGTGGTCTCCGACCATTCGCAGGCCACTCCGGCCCGGCCGTTGTCGGCCATGCGGCCGTTGCAGGCCAAGCGCAGGGTTTCGATTGGTCGGTCAACATCGGGCCGAACGTCGGGCCGAACGTCTGTTGGCTGGTCATCGACCGGTCGAACGTCGGTTGGTCGCTGATCGGCTGGCCCTTGGTCGGCAACCGGGGCATCGGTGGTCACGGCCTCGATTGCTTCGACCCGGACCGGCCGTACGTCGGTGCCACGATCGCGTTGCGCGCCGGCTGGGACAGCCAGACCGGCGCAGATGGTCAGGCCAAGCCCGACCGAGAGAAGAACACGTTGCATGAGGGTTCACTTTCGGTGCGTCGAGCCAACCCGCCGTCGGCTCGTTCCACCGTTACAACGCGCACCTCTCGTCGCGATTGCACTTCACGCCGAGATTTGTTGTCGACGTGCTGGGAGGCTCAGCGGCCGATGGCTTCGGCCAGTCCTTCTGGGTCCTCGACGCTGACCCACAACGCTGAGTGATTCCGGAAGCCGATGACCTTCGGGATGCGCTCGGTGAACTCGATGCACAGACCCTTGTGATGGTTGGTCCCGAAGGTGAGGCCGTCGTCAGCGAAGCTGAGTCGCAGCCCAACCGCGGTGTACCACCGGTGGGGGCCGCTGATCGCCGTGTGGTCGATGTTGCCCATCGGAGTGTCGACTTGCACCCGACCGAAGGTGGCAACGAGCCGTCCATCCTCTGTGAGCGTGACCCCGTCGTCGGCGTCGACGCCCAGGGGAAACAAGATCGCCTTCGCGCGGGCATCGATCTTGTATGGAAAGAACAGGTCGCCGGTCGTCATTGCGCCAAGGCTCGCACCGGGAGCGCCCAATTGCACTCGGGCCGGCTCGGGCCGCGGCTACGGTCCGACAGATGGCGGTGCACTGGCTGACGGCATTCATTGATCATCCGACAGCCGGTTCGGATTCTGTCGTGCGGTTCTGGCAGGTGGCGACCGGTTCGGCTGTGTCGGCCCGTCGAGGTGACCGAGGGCAGTTCGCGACACTGTTACCGCCCGACGGTGATTCGTACCTGCGGGTGCAGGAGACCGACGATGGCTCGGCCGGGATCCACATCGATCTCCACGTTGACGATGTGCCAGCTGAGACAGAACGGGCCTGACCGAGGGACCGACTGCTTCATACACGTTCGATCAGGTGAGTATCGACATTCCCCACGAGGCGTTTGAAGCTGAGTGTGAGTTCTGGTCAGAGCTCACAGGGTGGGCACTACACGGCGGTTCTGTGCCCGAATTCCGGTTGCTTGCTCGGCCGGAAGGGATGCCGTTGCGGATCCTGCTGCAACGACTGGGCGCCGACGATCCCGGCCTGACGGCACGAGCTCACCTGGACGCCGCGGTCGGAGCGAACGGCGACGCCATCGCGTCATGGCACACAACACTCGGGGCGAGCGTGCTGAGCAGGGGCCGGCATTGGATCACACCGTTGGATCCGGCCGGGCTCCCCTACTGCCTGACGGAGCGGGACCCGATCAGCGGTTCGCTCTAGCTGCAGAGAATCGGGACAAAAGCCCCTTCTCCCGATCTCGCGAGCGCCGTACGTTTGAACGTGGCTGACAGCAGCCGAACGTCCCGACGCAGGAGAACCACGTGGGCGAATCAACGAAAAAGCTCGTCATTCTCGGTGCAGGAACCGGTGGGACACTCGCCGCGAACCGGCTGCGAAAGAACCACGACGAGGCCGACTTACAGATCGACATCGTCGATCAGAACAACGACCACGTGTACCAACCGGGGCTGTTGTTCGTGCCGTTCGGGCTGGCCCATGCCGACGAGATCGTTCGGCCAAGAGATCGGCAGCTCCACAAGGGGATCAACTACCACCAGAGCGGCATCGAGTCGGTCGACATCGAGGCCAACACGGCCGCACTCGTTGATGGGACGACGCTCCACTACGACGTGCTCCTCGTCGCCACTGGTACGTCGCTGCTGCCAGGCGAAACCGAGGGCCTGCTCGGTTCCGGATGGCTCGACACCATC
>CAZYLX010000162.1:0-6834 GCA_964648595.1 uncultured Acidimicrobiaceae bacterium | reverse complement strand
GTATGGCCGAGCGGCGCTGGTTTTGGAAACGATCGACCACCTGACCGAGGAGGGCGAGGCGAACCCGGCGCTCTATCGGTTGCTGACCGGTGTTCTTGCTGAACTCGATCGAGAGGGAAACCCGCTGGTGCTGCCGGCGTTTGTCGCCAAGTTGTTGGCCCTGGAGGGTGTGCAGCCACTTCTGCAGCAGTGCGCAAATTGTGGCTCCGACGGGCCTTTGGTTGCCCTTGCGTTGCACCTCGGGGGAGCCGTCTGTCGAAACTGTCGTCAGGGTGATCCGATCTCTGATGATGCTCGGATGGCACTGCAGCTCGTGCTCGATGGTCGTGTTCGACAGGTCCTCGACACCACGCCGCCGGGGATTGCGGCCGAGTTGGAAGCCATCAGCTCAAAGTTGTTGGAGCAGCACCTGGAGCGCCGTTTGCGATCCGCAAGTGTGCTCTATCACCACCTCCAGGACCCCGAGCTCCAAGCTGACTCGTCTGACCGGGAGGGCCCTCCCGGATCTGGGTCGACGGAGAGCGCCGAGTCCTCCAGCAGTTGACCGGACTCCTCAGTCGACGGGAACCCAGACGTTGTTCTCGGTGTCATGGCGGAGCCAACACTTCTTCGAGGCATCCCAATACATCCAGGCCCGCCACTTGTCGCTCCACACCGGCGGCGTGGAGCCTTCTTGCTCAGCGGAGTCGGTGACGTGGTCCTGCTCGGGAACGTCGTTGGCGTCGTCTGTCGGCGATGTGTCGTGACCGAAAGCGTCAGCGGTGATGAGCTCGCCGATGCCGCTGAGCTCGACGTCGTCGAGTGTTCGACCGTCGTGGGGATCGAGCGTTTCGACCGGAGCGGGATCGAGCGGTGATGGTTGCCACACGGGCGCAGGCTCACTTCGCGGCGGTTGCCACGGCTCTGCGACGTGTTCGCTGTCCGTCGTAGCTGCTGGTGCCTCGACCGTTTCGTGCTCTGCCGGGGATGAGCCCGAGGCGCCGATCGAGCCAGCGGTGGGGGAGTCCACCTCGCCAGCGGCGGGTGGCCGCCGATGGGTCGGCGGTGGCGGAAGGAGAACGTCGTCTGCGTCTGTTGGCTCGCTGTCGGATGCAGCAATCTCCTCGCCAAGCATTTCGCCGCCCACAAGCGGCGGGGCCGGATGGGGAGCGGCCAAATGGTCGTCGGCGATCGATGCCTCTTCGAGAGGTGCTGCGGGGATGGGTGCATCGGCGATCGTCAGACCGGTGGCCGGGCCAGGTTGGCTCCGGTCTACCCTGATCGGCTCGTCGCTACGCGAGTCTTCTGGCTCGACCCCAGGGGCTTCGACAGCGAGGTCGTTGGCATCGATCGTCCCGGTGTCTGCTGCACGGCGGAGATCGAGCGAGATCGACTGGGTGTCTGCTACTCGAGCCCTGAACGCCGCCGTCTTGCGATCGGCGACGACGGTGCCGGCGATGCGATCGCCGAGACGCTGGTGCAGCGGAGAGGCCCCGGCGATCATCATGCCGGCGAGGCCGGGGATCACGACTGGGAGTACGTCGACGGCGCCGAACACCGTCCGCTTCACATGAGCCAGCATCCCGGCCTGACCCCCCTCTCGATCGAGAATGATCAGATTCAGCGGGAGCATCCCGATCGTTCGTTGGATCAGCGCCGGAATGATCATGAAGACAACGAGCGCCGCGAGGAGAGCGGCGATCGCCCCCCACTGGTACGAGTCGGCACCGAAGACCCGCACGGAATCGCCGATCTCTTGGGCGCGGACGACACTCACGCCGAAGATCTCGGACCGGCCGAACAACTCGAAATCGAGCATGGTGCTCATGTTGTCGAACTCAGCTGGATCGACGAGCGGACTGTCGGAGTTGTCGCGACCGACAATGCCAAAGGCCATCGACTGCTGGTAAGCAACCCCGAGACCCGTCGCCGCAACCAGTGAGCCGTCGATGAGAAACGCCAAGTAGCGGCGACCGAGAACAGCAGTCACTTCGGGTTCGATCATGTAGCTGAGTTTGCCTGCAAATCGGCTTGTGTGCGGGGACCTCACCGTTAGCCTTTGCCGCCATGCCTGATGCCCCGACAACCGGCACTGCCGATCCTGCACTTTTCGACAAGGTGGTCAACCTCTGCAAGCGCAGAGGCTTTGTCTTCCCGTCTGCTGAGATCTATGGCGGATTCCGTTCCGCCTACGACTATGGCCCCGTCGGCGTCCTCATGTTGCGCAACGTCAAGGACGCGTGGTGGCGCTCGATGGTGCAGCTGCGCCACGACGTGGTTGGCCTCGATGCATCGATCTTGTCGCCACCCCAGGTGTGGGAGGCCTCTGGCCACCTGCAGAACTTCTCTGATCCACTCGTCGACTGCAAGAACTGCGGTGCCCGCCACCGCCAGGACAATCTCGAAAATCCCGACCAATGCCCCACCTGTGGGATGTCCGGGCAGTTCACCGAGCCGCGCCAGTTCAACCTGATGTTCAAGACTCAGGCAGGCCCGGTCGACGGAGCGGGCGCGGACGCATACCTCCGGCCCGAAACGGCGCAGGGCATGTTCATCAACTTCGCCAATGTCGTGAACACCAGCCGGAAGAAACCGCCGTTCGGGATCGCCCAGATCGGCAAGAGCTTCCGAAACGAGATCACGCCAGGGAACTTCGTGTTCCGCACGCGTGAGTTCGAGCAGATGGAAATGGAGTTCTTCGTGCCGCCGGCGGAAGCCGAGCAGTGGTATGAGTTCTGGTGCAATGAGCGGCTGCAGTGGTACATCGACCACGGCATCGATCCTTCGCTGCTGATGCTTCGGCCGCACGATGCCGACGAGCTCAGTCACTACTCCTCTGGCACATCAGATGTCGATTTCTTGTTCCCGTGGGGTTGGGGTGAGCTCGAGGGCATCGCCAACCGTGGCGACTACGACCTCAACCAACACGCCGAGCACTCGGGCACCAAGCTCGAATATTACGACCAAGCCGCGAACGAGCGCTATGTCCCCCATGTGATCGAGCCGGCCGCTGGCGCCACTCGCACGATGATGGCCTTCTTGATGGCGGCGTACGACGAGGAAACGGTGAACGACGAGATTCGCCACGTGCTTCGCCTGCACCATCGGATCGCGCCATACAAGGTGGCCGTGTTGCCGCTTTCGAAGAAGGAAGAGTTGCGGGGTCCGGCGATGGAGGTCTTCTCCATGATTTCGCAGTACTACCAGGCCGACTACGACGAGACGCAGGCGATCGGCAAGCGCTACCGCCGTCAAGACGAGATCGGCACGCCGTACTGCGTCACCTTCGACTTCGATTCACTCGACGACCAGGAGGTGACGATTCGCGAACGCGATTCGATGGAGCAGGTTCGGCTCCCGATCACCAACGTGATGGAGTGGCTGGCCGAGCGCCTGACCTGACCCGTAGTCTCGGCCTGTGCCGAACGTCTACTCCTTCGACCATCCCCATGATCTTCCTTTCACCGAGCTCGAACAGCTGCTCGGTGAAAAGGGGGCGCACCTGAGCCACATGGTGTCGGCGCTCGAACTCCCGGTACCTCCAGGGTTCGTCGTCGGGGTCGCCGCTGGGGCCAGGATCCGGACCGACGGGCCGAGCGAAACCGACGAGACAGAGATTCGCGAGCATCTGGTTGGGTTGTCGGATCGTGTTGGACGACAGCTCGGCTCGGCCGAACACCCGTTGCTGTTGAGCGTTCGTGCCGGTGGGGTCCACGCCATGCCCGGTGCGCTCCGGAGCGTCCTTGATGTCGGACTGAACGACGTGACGGTTGCCGGTCTTGCACGATCCACCGGCGATGAGCGGTTCGCGCTCGATTCCTACCGACGGTTGATCGAGATGTATTCGAGCACGGTCCTCGGTTTGTCGCACGAATTGTTCGAACATCGGTGGGAAGGGGCCAAACTCCTGGCCGGCATCGCCGACGACGCCGACGTCCCTGTCGAAGTGCTGCAGCTGGTCATCGAGCGTTATCAAGCCGTGATCGAGTCGGCGACGGGTCACCCGTTCCCGCAGGACCCTGCGGAGCAACTACGCGGTGCTGTTGTTGCCGCGTGCCGTTCGTGGGATGCCCCAGCCGCTCGGAACTATCGCCGGCGGGAGCGAATGACGGACTCGAGCGGCATGGCCATCAGCGTTCAACAGATGGTGTTCGGCAATCGCAACGAGCGGTCGGGGACCGGTCTCGCCTTCAGCAGGAACCCGTCGACCGGAGAACGAGCGGTGCAGGGGGAGTTCCTCAAGAAGGCACAGGGACTCGACGTCGGAAGCGGCAAGGAGACCATTTCGATACCGGCATTGATCGACCAGTTCCCAGAAGCAGGCGGACAGCTGGAGTCAGCATTGGCAACGCTCGAGACTGAGTTCGGCGACATGATGGCCGTTCAGTTCACGATCGAGGACGACGCCCTTTGGCTACTCCAAGCCACTGCGGGCGACCGTTCTGGCCGAGCCGCGGTGAGCATGGCGGTTGCGATGACTGGCGACGACGATCTCGGACTCGACCAATCCGACGCCCTGCTGCTCGTGACCGGCGATCACTTGGATCAGATCCTGCACCCGCAGATCGAGGGCAGCAGGACTGTGTTGGCCACTGGTCTTGGCGCTTCGCCGGGCGCTGCGGTGGGGAAGGTCTACTTCAGCGCCGACAAAGCGGTCGAGGCTTACGACGAGGGCGACGACGTCATTCTCGTGAAGGATGAGACCTCCCCGGAGGACGTGCACGGTATGGCGATCGCCGAGGGCATCTTGACGTCCAAGGGCGGGCTCGCCAGCCATGCCGCAGTCGTTGCTCGAGGCTGGGGCAAGCCTGCAGTGTGCGGTGCCGAGGCGATCGACATTGGTTCGGGTCAGTTCACCGTCGGGTCTGTTGTGGTGGCCGAGGGCGACACGATCAGCCTCGATGGCGCAGCTGGTGAGGTGTATCTCGGGGCCGTCGATCTCTCAGAGGGTGATGTGCCGCCTGAGATGGACACTGTGCTTGGTTGGGCTGACGAGATCCGGGCCGGTCGCATGGGCGTACGAGCGAATGCCGATACATCAGAAGATGCGGCCCGAGCCAGATCGTTTGGCGCCGAGGGCATCGGGCTGTGCCGCACCGAGCATCAGTTCCTCGGCGACCGGCTTCCCGTCGTGCAGGCGATGATCCTGGCCAACACCGACGATGAAGAGATCGCAGCCCTGGAGATGCTGGCCGAGGTGCAGCGGGCTGACTTCATCAGCCTTCTGGAAGCAATGGATGGTCTCCCCGTGACCGTTCGGCTCCTCGACCCACCGCTCCACGAATTCTTGCCGAACGTCACCGAACTCGCCGTTGCGGAAGCGAAGGGCCAGCTGGACGACGGCGGTCGCCGGCTTCTTGCGGCGGCCCGGGCCCAGCACGAGGAGAATCCCATGCTGGGCACCCGTGGTGTCCGTCTCGGCATCCTGAAGGAACGCTTGTTCCGCATGCAGGCCCGGGCCGTTGCGGAAGCGGCCTTGCATCGCCGCTCGGCCGGCGGCGATCCGATCGTCGAGATCATGGTCCCGTTGATCATCAACCGAGCAGAGCTCGACTTGGTTCGAGGATGGATCGAGGAGGAGCTGACATCGACGATCGGCGTCGAACGCGATGGTCTGACGATCACGATCGGCACGATGATCGAAACGCCGAGGGCGGCGATCTGTGCGAAGACGATCGCGCCCGGTGCCGACTTCTTCTCCTTCGGCACGAACGACCTCACCCAGATGACGCTCGGCTTCAGCCGTGATGACGTCGAGAGCCGGATCATGGGGGAGTACCTCGATCGAGGCTTGCTCGGTGCGAATCCGTTTGAGACGATCGACCGGCTCGGAGTTGGGACCCTGGTGATCCAGGCCGCTCGTGACGCTCGGGAAGCGGTGCCGGGGCTGAAGATGGGCGTTTGCGGCGAACACGGAGGCGATCCGGCATCGATCGAGGTATTCACCGAGGCCGGACTCGACTACGTCTCGTGTTCGCCCTATCGGGTGCCGATCGCCCGCCTTGCTGCTGCCCAAGCGATCGTTCGGGCCGGGCGGTAGGTTCGCCCTTCGTGGGGATCGTTGACGAAGACATCGTTCGGGTTCGTGAGAACACCGACATTGTCGCGGTCATCTCCCAGTACACCCAGCTCAAGCGGGTCGGTCGCCGGTTCAGCGGCCTGTGCCCGTTCCATGGCGAGAAGACACCTTCCTTCTCTGTGAATTCCGAAGAGGGCTTCTACTACTGCTTTGGCTGCCAGGTGAAGGGCGATGCGATCACCTTCGTCCGTGAGAAGGAGCAGCTCGATTTCGTTGGCGCTGTGGAGTGGCTGGCCAACAAGGCGAGCATCACGCTGCGCTACACCGATGCCAACGAGGGCGAGAGCCGCAAACGCAGGAGCAAGCTCTACGACGCGATCGGCGAGGCAGTCGACTGGTATCACGAGCGGCTGCTGAAGGCTCCGGACGCCGGGCCCGCTCGGGCCTACCTGCGCGATCGTGGGTTCACCGGCGAACTTGTTCGTGAGTTCAAGATGGGGTGGGCTCCCGACGACTGGGATGCGCTGGCCTCGTCGCTACGACTCTCGAACAAGGACCTGATCGACGCCGGCCTTGGTTTCATCAACCGTCGGAACCGCCAGCAGGATGCGTTCCGTGGTCGTGTGATGTTCCCGATCTTCGACGCTCAGGGCCGTGCGGTCGGGTTCGGAGGGAGAATCTTGCCCGGGAGTGACGATCCGGCGAAGTACAAGAACTCGGCGGAGTCGACGGTCTATGCGAAGAGCCGCGTGTTGTACGGCTTGAACTGGGCGAAGACGAATGTCGTCGAAGAAGATGAGGTCATCGTGTGCGAGGGCTACACCGACGTGATCGGC
>CAZYLX010000161.1:0-6834 GCA_964648595.1 uncultured Acidimicrobiaceae bacterium | reverse complement strand
GGTCTTCAGACTGCGCCGCGCCGGCACAAAACCGTCAGCTCAGATCGTCGAGCTGTTCGGCGAGCTGATCAAGATCCTCGGAGTCCATTCGGTCGAGGCCGGGCAACATCAGCGGCGACTTCGTCTTCTTGCCACCAGCCTCAGTGATGCGGGCCGTGCTCTTCTGGGTGACGCGACCTCCACCGGGGCCCTTCTTGTTCTTGCCCTTGCCCTTGCGGTTCTTCTTCGCCTTCTTCGTTCCGAGGCCACCCATCCGCTTCATCATCTTCTGCATCTCCATGAACTGTTTGACCAGCATGGAGACCTGATTCGGGTTGGTTCCTGAGCCCTTGGCGATTCGGGCTCGGCGGGACGCATCGATGAGCTCGGGCTCAGCTCGCTCCTGGGTGGTCATCGACTTGATGATCGCCTCGACCTGACCGAGCTGACCATCGTCGACGTCGACGTCTCGCATTTCCTTCGGGAGGCCCGGCAACATCTTGACCAGGCCACCGAGGGGACCCATTTTCTTGAGCTGCTGCATCTGCTCGAGGAAGTCGTCAAGGGTGAAGCGGCCCTCCATGAGGGCCTTGGCTGCTTCTTCGGCCTCGTCCTGCTCGAAGGTCTGCTCGGCCTTCTCGATGAGGGTGAGCATGTCGCCCATGCCGAGAATTCGACTGGCCATGCGGTCAGGGTGGAAGAGTTCGAACTCGTCGAGCTTCTCGCCCGTTCCTGCGAAAGCGATCGGCTTGCCGACGATCTCCTTCACGGAGAGCGCAGCACCGCCTCGTGCGTCGCCGTCGAGCTTGGTGAGAATGACGCCGTCGAGGCTGAGCTTGTCGTTGAACGCTTCGGCGACGGTGACGGCGTCCTGGCCGGTCATCGCGTCGACGACCAGGAACGTGTAGTCGGGGCTGACAGCTTCGGAGATCTCCCGAACCTGCTCCATCAACTCTTCGTCGATGGCAAGACGGCCGGCGGTGTCGACGATCACGACATCACGGCCCGTCGCCCGAGCCTCGGCCACTGCCTTCGAGGCAACGGTGACGGGATCCGATGGCTCGGAGAAGACCGGCACGTCGACCTGGCGGCCCAACGTGCGGAGCTGCTCGACAGCAGCCGGGCGCTGGAGATCGGCACCGACGAGGAGCGGATTGCGGCCCTGGCTCTTGAACCATTTCGCGAGCTTGCCCGTGGTGGTGGTCTTGCCCGAGCCCTGGAGCCCCGCCATCATCACAACGGTTGGGGGCTTCGAGTTGTAAGTGATCTGGATCGTCTCGCCACCAAGGCTCTCGGTGAGCTCTTCGTTGACGATCTTGACGACCTGCTGTGCCGGGTTCAGCGCCTTGTGGACCTCTTCACCGAGGGCACGGGCCTTGATCCGGTCGCGGAGACTCCGGACGACAGCGATGTTGACATCGGCTTCGAGGAGTGCAACTCGAATCTCTTTGAGGGCCTCATCGATGTCAGCTTCGGTGAGGACACCCTTGTTGCGGAGCCTGCCGAAGATGCCATCGAATGTGTCGGTGAGCGACTGGAACATAAGGCCAACAATGCTAGCTCCCGATCACCCCGCCGCCGTGGCCCCTCCGTCCCGAGCCTGATGGTCCCTGGACCGATTCGACCAACCTCGCCCACTACGGTTCCAACAATGTTCAGGCAGCGCCGACGTTGCAGCACGCCGTCAATCTCGATGCTGGGGAAGAAGACGGCCGCAGTTGCGCTGCTTCTCACCGTCGCCGCTTGCTCCGGGACCCAAGAAGGCGTCTCGGAACCGGCGACTCCCGAAGCGACATCATCGTCGAGCGGCTCGACGACGGCGATCGACGCGACCACTGCCGAGTCAGACGCGATCGAATCAGGCACTCCTGAAGCAACGGCACCGACCAGCTCGACGACGGCCGATGAGCCGGAGCTCACAACAGCCGAGGTCGAACTCGGCGTGGAACGACTGGTCGCCGATGACTTCGCGACGCTCGACGGTCGGCGAGTGGGCTTGATCACCAATCAGGTGTCGATGGTGGACGGTCGGCACCTGATCGATTGGATGCACGAAGCGGAGAACGTCGAACTCGTTCGGATCTTCGCCGCAGAACACGGGGTCCGCGGCGTTGCCGGCGCCGGCGAACCGATCGGAGACGGGGTCGACGACACAACAGAGGCCGAGATCTCGAGTCTGTACGGCGCCACCCGCCAACCGACCCCCGAGATGCTCGAAGGCATCGACACGATCGTGTTCGACCTCCAAGATGTCGGCACCCGCTACTACACCTACACGGCAACAATGGGCCTGGCCATGCAGGCCGCAGCGGCGGCCGACGTTGCGTTCGTCGTCCTCGATCGCCCGAACCCACAGGGCCGCATCGTCGAGGGAGATCTCCGGGTCGACTCACAGACCTCGTTCATCAGCCAGTACCCGACACCGTCGCTGCATGGGCTGACCTCAGGTGAGTTGGCGAGGATGATCGTCGGCGAAGCCTGGCTCAGCGGACTCAACGACCTCGACCTCGAGGTGATCCCTGTGACGGGGTGGGCCGGCGAGTCGTGGTCGGCAACGGATGCCACCTGGATTCCTCCGAGCCCAGGGCTCCAAACAGCGGAAGCAGCAGCCAGCTATCCGACCATGGTCTGGTTCGAGGCGACGACGCTGAGCTACGGAGCGGGCACCGATCGCGCCTTTCGTGCCGTCGGCGCCCCATGGCTCGATGTTGATGCGGTGCTCGCCGATCTCGAAGCGCGGACTCTCCCGGGCGTGCGATTCGACGAGATCGAATTGTCGCCGGTCGACATCACCGACGTCGTGGTCGACCCAAGGTTCGAGGGCGAGCGCCTGCCCGGCATCGAGGTGATCATCACCGACGCGGAGACCTTCCGGCCATCGGCCACGGGGCTCCATCTTCTCGAAGCGATCATCAGCAGCGATGGCGACCAGACGGTGATCGATCGGGGCGCGGTGTTCGATCTGCTCGCCGGCACCGGCGATGTGCGAAGCGCGATGCTTGCCGGCATTCCTGCTGCGGAGATCCTTGCCGGCTGGGAGGATGTTGCGGCCGAGTTCGAGGCCCGCAGCTTCGCCTACCTGCTCTACCCCTGACCCTGACGGTGCGTTCTCGGGTGTCTCCGACCCAACGGGTGGTCCGAATTCACCCGAGAACGAGATGAGAGCGGTTCAGGCAAGCCGAGCAGTTCAGTCGAACAGAGCGGTCAGTCGAACAGGGCGTTGACGAACTCGTCGGGGTCGAAGTCGATCAGGTCATCGACGCCTTCGCCGAGCCCGACGAGCTTCACGGGAATCCCGAGCTCGCTCTCGATGGCGAACACGATCCCGCCTTTCGCCGAACCGTCGAGCTTGGTGAGCACCACACCCGTCACATCGACAGCTTCGGCGAACACCTTCGCCTGCTGCAACCCGTTCTGCCCGGTGGTCGCATCAATGACAAGAAGGACTTCGCTGACGTGACCTGGTTCCTTGGCGGCCACTCGCCGCACCTTGGACAACTCGTCCATCAGATTGGTCTTGTTCTGCAGCCGCCCTGCGGTGTCGGCAAGAACGACATTGCAGCCCCGAGCTTGTGCCGCCTGAACGCCATCGAAGATCACGCTCGACGGATCGCCGCCTTCCACGCCGCGGACGATCTCGACCTCGCTCCGTTCGGCCCACATGGTGAGCTGCTCGGCCGCCGCTGCGCGGAACGTGTCGCCGGCCGCCATGAGGACCGTGTTGCCCTCGGCCTTGAGCCGCTTTCCCAGCTTCCCGATCGTGGTGGTCTTGCCAACGCCGTTGACGCCGACGAAGAGCCACACGTTGGTTTCGCCGTCGTCGATGACGAGCGAGCGATCCTTGTCGGCGATCTCTGACTGCATCCGCGCCTTGAGCAGCGGGAGGATGGCCGCACCGTCCTCGGCTTCTTGCTCCTTCGCCGTCTCTTTGACGTCTTCGAGCAGCTTCATGGATGTCACGACACCAATGTCGGCTCGGATCAGGGCCTCTTCCAGCTCCTCCCACGCTTCGTCATCGAGTGACCCGAGACCAACCAGTCCGCCGAGGAATCCGGAGAACGTCTTCCGCGACTTTGCCAGCCGGTCGAAGAAGGTTGGCTTGACGATTGGCTCGTCGACGACGACTTCAGCAGCATCGTCGACGGCAACGGCTTCGTCGCGCTCGAGCACAGCGGTCGAACCGTCGCCGGCCTGGTCGTCGAGCGTCGGGCTCTGCGCCGGCCCCAACTCGTTGCCGCCCCGGCCCCGAAGCAGGACGAAAGCGACCGCGGCGAGCGCTACAACGGCGAGCGCTACGAGTACGACGATGAGTATGGGTTCCATAGCCCGTGGAGGCTAACGGTTCAGCGTTGACCGAGGACGGCCGTGACCGTCAACCGCACGTCGGCTCGGAACAACTCGATCGCGACGGCGTCACCGGGGAACTTGGTCTGCACCAGGCCGGCCAACTCCTCGATGGAGGTCACGGGTGCTCCGTCGATCGTGACGATCCGATCACCGATGAGGATTCCAGCCAACTCTGCCGCCGATCCGTTGGTGAGCTCTTCCACGCTGATCCCTGAGGAACCATCGATGGTCTGACCGCCGGCAACGCCGAGGAAGCCGGCCTCGATCGGCTCGCCGGCCAGAATCCGGTCGGCGATGGCCTTCGCTGTGTCGATCGGGACAGCAAAGCCAACACCAAGATTTCCGGTGCTCTGACCGTCAGTCTGGATCGCTGTGTTGATTCCGATCACCCGCGCATTTCGATCGGCGAGGGCGCCACCTGAGTTGCCTTGATTGATCGCGGCGTCGGTCTGGATCATCGGGTTGAAGCCGACGCCGTTGAAGACCGGCCGGTTGAGCGACGAGATGATGCCGGATGTCACGGTCTGCTGAAGCTGAAATGGTGATCCGATGGCCACGGTTGTTTGTCCGACCTCGAGTTCGACGTCGAGGGCGAGTTCGGCGATCCCGAGGCCGCTTCCGGCACCAACAGAGACAACAGCGATGTCAGTACGGGCATCCGAGCCGAGTACCTCACCGGCGAGAACTCGACCGTCTGCGGTACGAACCTCGACCGCGGTCGCGCCGTCGATCACATGGTGGTTGGTCATGATCAGTCCGTCACCGAAAACCACGCCCGAGCCGAGCCCGACATTGGGTATCTCGACCTGAACGATCGCCGGGCCGAGGACCTGAGCAACAAACGCCACGGGTTCTGTTGTGTCGAGGTCGGGGGGCTGCACCACCAGCGGGGGCACCGTCGACCCAGACGGCGCTGAGGCGATGATCGGCGAAGTTGACGCCAGCTGGGAGTCGTCATTGCCGAACTCCTGGGCCGCGGCAAAGCCTGACGCAGCCAGCACACCACCGCCGAGGAAGGCAACAAACGCCCGCCAGCCCCATCGAGGGCTCGACACCAGCTCAGGCGCTTCCGCAGTCATCTCGGGTGCCGCGCCAGGCGGCGCGACCGGAGGCAAGAACATCTGTTGCGTCACTGCAGCAGGTGTGGCCTCGGCCGGCGACAAACGCGCCGGCGAACTTGGCGTGGCAGGAACGCCTCCAGAACGGATCGGAGGACCCGACGGGCCTGAAGGAGGGCGCGAAGGAAGGGCCGGGCGACCCGCCGAGCCGCCGGGCGGCCCCTGCGGGGCTTGTCCCACATTCCAAGAGTTGTCGCTCACCAATCAATCCTCATACGTTCTCGACCCACGGTAGAGCAGCCAACCTCAGCACGAGGCATCACGTCGCTGTCGATTCGGCTGCACGCTGTGATATCGGCGCCGGAAAGCGCAGGGTGAAGGTCGAACCCTTGCCCAGGGCCGAAACAACTGTCGCTGATCCGCCGTGCCGTTCGGCAACGCGGCGAACGATGCTCAACCCGAGGCCAGAGCCCGCACCAACATCGGTGCCTCGCCAGAACCTCTGGAAGACCGATTCGTGGTGCGACGGATCAATCCCGGGGCCTTGGTCGACCACCTGGACCTCGACGCAGTCGCCATCTCGCCGAGCTCGCAGGTCGATGACGGTCCCCCTTGGCGCAAGCCGCACCGCATTTCCAACGAGGTTGGATACGGCTCGCCGAATGGCCGGACCATCGCCATTGATCACGAGGTCCTCGGTGGCAACAGTTGCTGCCTCGATCCTGAGATCTCGCCTCGCGGCCAGCGCAGTGAACTCTGCGGCGATCTCGGCAACCAGCAGGCCAACATCGACGCGCTCGCGGTGCAGTTCGGGAACTCCCGTGCGAGCTTGTTCGAGCAGACCCTCGACGAGGGCACCCATCCGGTTGGTCGATCGAAGCGCGATGTTGGCGGCCTCGGTGAGTTCCTCCTTGTCGCCTGACTGCAGCGCGAGTTCGAGATTGGTCTGAGCGACAGCCAACGGATTCCGCAGCTCATGTGATGCCTCGTGAACGAAGCGGCGCTGATCCTCGAACGCTCCTTGCAGGCGGTCGAGCATGCCATCGAAGGTGTCGGCCATTCCCTTCAGCTCGTCTTCTGGGCCCTCCAACTGGATGCGTCGACTGAGATCAGTCGCGCTGATATCTCGAGCGACGCGTGTGATCCGACCGACCGGACCAAGAGCCCAGCCGCTGAGGAGGTAGCCGGCTCCGAAGCTCGAAATGAACAGAACCGCCAGTGCGACGAACGAGGCCCTTCGGAGCTCCTCGAGAGCCTCCCGTTCCGCTGCAACCTCGATCTGCTCGAGCGCCAGACGGTTCAAGTCCTCGCGGCGGAACAGCCGAAAGTCGGTCTCCATCAGCTCGCCGGTTTGTGGATCTTCGACCACGACGTCGACCCCATGGAGTGGAAGAACCTGGCCGAACGAACCGAGCACGCCGGGCTGAAATCCCAACTCGGAAAATGGATG
>CAZYLX010000160.1:0-6853 GCA_964648595.1 uncultured Acidimicrobiaceae bacterium | reverse complement strand
GAGAAGTGAGCTTCCCGGGAGGACGATTCGAGCCGGCAGACTCCGATCTGCGAGCAACTGCCCTCCGAGAGAGCCACGAGGAAATTGGGCTTCACCCGTCGCTCGTTGATGTGGTCGGACGCCTCCCGCAACTCACGACGGTGTCATCGCCGGCGGCCATCGTTCCCTACGTCGGTGTGCTGACGTCGCGACCATCCTTGGTGCCCGATCCGAGCGAAGTCGACGCTGTGCTCGAGATCTCGTTCCGTGAGCTGCTCGACCCGTCGATCTATCGGGAAGAGATCTGGACTCGCGACGGCATGGACATGGAGATCACGTTCTTCGAACTCGAGCACGACACGCTGTGGGGGGCAACGGCTCGAATGTTGCGCAGCCTGCTCGATCGTCTCGCGCTGGTTGAGCACCTCCCCGAGAGTTGATCAGGCGCTGAGGGTTGCCGAACCGAAGCTGACCCCGAAGCGGACACACCAGATGTCGATGAAGTCATAGCGGTCAAGGTCGATGTCGGCTGGTAGCTCGTAGTTCTGATCGCCGATGTTGCCCTTGAGGTCGCCCAGGTCGATGTAGTCGTCTGGGTCCGCAGATGAACGCAGGTACACATTCAGGTCAGGACCGTTGTCGGTCTCGAAGCCCTCGAAGCGTAGGAACGTCTGGGTGCCGTCGGTGATCGTGAGGCCCGTCCCCGATGTGGGGTGGTCTCCGTCGATGAACATGCCAGACGTGAGCGTGGCGACCTCAGCAACCGTCGCTTGTTCATCTGCGGCGGGCTCTGGTTCGCTCGCTGGCTCGGCTTCTGGTTCGCCTTCGACAACCGCGTCTGCCTCGTCGACCGGCGCAGCCTCCTCTGCGGCCTCGGCCGACGCGTTCACCGCAAAGGGATTCGCCTCGTCGACTTCTTCGTCGATGAACAGCGTCTGGATGGCAAAGACACCGAAGGCCAGGTACGCAACGATCGCCGTGAGGACCAGCCCGCCGCCGATGAGAATGGGTTTCGAGATGTTTCGCATGGGGTTCCAAACGTTCGAGAACTGGATTCGATCCCCGAGTCAAGCACCGTTCCCCAACTGTTCACGGTTCGGGCCGAAGTGGCCGGCCAACAACGATGCCGCCAACATCGCGACGTGGCCTGATTCGGTGACCCAACATGCAAGACTCGGCGATCGTGACACAGCTGTCTCTCGCTCAGGCTCGCCGAATCGCACTTGGCGCACAGGGGTTCGCCGATCCGCGACCGAAGGGCCGAGTCGATGCCCGGCACTTCCGACGGGCGATGGATCGCATGCGAATCCTCCAGCTCGATTCGGTCAACGTGTTGTGCCGGTCGCACTTCCTGCCTGTCTTCGCCAGGCTCGGTGCCTACGACAGAGATCGGCTGGATCATTGGATCTGGCGTTCTGGCGAGAATCACGAGTACCTCTCGCATGAGGCGTCAATCACGGCCGTCGATCTCTACCCGTTGCTTCGCCATCGGATGGCAACTCGGGGTGCGCGGCGCCTGGAAGCCTTTGAACGGGAAGAGGCCGACTATCTCGCGGCGGTCATCGACGAGATCGATCAGCGAGGCCCGTTGTCGGTCACGGATCTCAGCGACCCCGGTGGCCGAACCGGGCCTTGGTGGGGGCACTCGAAAGGCAAGGTGGCGCTGCACGGCCTGTATGTTGCCGGCCGCTTGTCGGTGCACGAGCGAACAAAGACCTTCCTGACGCTCTATGACCTGCCCAGCCGAGCGATCCCTGACGAGCTGTTCCAAGCTCCAGAGCTCGAGCTCGAGGAGGTCGAGCGACAGATGCTGCTGATGGGAGCGAAGGCCCATGGCATCGGGACAGCAACCGACATTGCCGACTACTTCCGGCTGAAGATGCCTCGTGCCCGACCACAGCTTGCTGCTCTGGTTGATGAGGGTCTGTTGGAGGTCGTCGAGGTCGAGGGCTGGGATGAGCGGGTCTATCTCCATCCGGAGGCGAAGCGGCCGCGGTCGATCAATGCCCGTGCGTTGCTCAGCCCTTTCGACCCCGTGGTGTGGTTCCGGCCTCGAGCCGAACGACTCTTCGACTTCCACTACCGGATCGAGATCTACGTTCCCGAACCCAAGCGGGTCCACGGCTACTACGTCTTGCCGTTCCTGCTCGGAGATGAGCTCGTTGGCCGAGTCGACCTGAAAGCCGATCGGAAGACCGGACGACTCCTGGCAAAGGCAGCATTTCTTGAAAAGGGACAGGATCAAGACGTGGTCGGCCCCGCCCTGGCTCAGACGCTGCACGAGATGGCCGAATGGCTCGACCTCGACTCCGTTCACGTCGGCCGCCGTGGCAACCTTTCTGGCCCGTTGGCTGCTGCCAGCCGGTGAGGTCGCTGGTCCGACAACGAATCGGGGATGGCGCCTTGGCCGTTGCACTGATCGTCGGGTCGGCGTCCGGTTGGCTCACGTGGACCCGATCGGGTTCGGCGGATCGCAACAGCTATGGGTCGCTGCGAGCGGCCCAGCGGCTCGGTATCGAGGAGCTCACACCGTTCCGAGTCGTGTGGTTCTGTGTGCCCGTCGTTGCTCTAACGGTCGTGGTTCTGTTGCTGGCCGGGTTTCGCCGTTCGGCGCTGGGGCTTGGCGCGCTCGGCGGATTGGTCTTGCTGACATTCGGTGCGGGGATGCTGCTCACTCCTGTCGCTTCTGGCATGGGGCCATGGTTGGCCGGCTTCTGCGGGGTGGTCTCGTTGGTCGTTGTGGCCCTGCTATTTGCTCAAGGGAGCGCCCGGAGGTGACGTTGGAGCGGTACGCATCATTGCGCCGATAGCCCGGAGGGCGACCCATGCCTGATCTCAACGTGCCCGATCCCAACCGGCCGAACGACCCTCGCGCCTCGCAGGTACCGCCCGTTCCTCCCGCTTTGTCTGCCTTCCCGCCGGCCGCAGGGTTTCCGCCAGCCGCACATCTCACGTACCAGGACACGCCGCCGCAGTTCGGTGCGACGAGCTTCATCAACGACACGACCACGGTCGAAGACAGAATCGAGCAGGGGCCGTCGGTGGTCGGGCGCGTTGGCCTTGTCGCGGCCGCCTTGGCCATTGCCGGCGGAGGTGCCTTTGCCGTGACCCGTGCGCTCGCCGAACCAGTGGGGGCCCAGACTCCGGAAGAAGCCGTCGTCCAGCTGTTCGAGGCCGTCGAGAATGATGATCTCGTCGGCCTGACGGAATCGATGCTCCCCAGCGAGCGCGAGGCGATCATCGACCCGATGATCGATCTCTTCTCTGAGCTCGATCGACTCGAGCTGCTCGACGGCGACTTCGATCTGGAGGCCAGAACCGACGAGGCCGGAAGTGATGGGCTCGATTTCTCGGTGAGGGGTCTTGATTTCACAACGACCGCGATCGGCGATGGTGTCGTCAACGCCCGACTCAATGCAGGGATCGTCACGGTGCGGGGCGACGTCAGCGACCTCCCGTTCGGCGACCGGGCCGACTCCGAACTCGGCAGCGAGGCCCTGTCAAAATCCATCGACCAGGAGATCCTCGATTTCTCCGCCGAGGAGGACGCCCGATTCACGCTCGTTGAAGAGGACGGCACCTGGTACGTGAGCCTCTGGTACTCGGTTGCCGAGGCCGCTCGCGCCGACGCCGGTGAACCTGCCCCGAACTTCGGTGCCGGTGTGACTCCTGCTGGCGGTGACTCGCCGGAAGCGGCGGTCCGCTTGATGATGGAGCGTGCTGTCGACCTCGATGCCGGTGGCGTGATTGCCTCGCTTGATCCCAGTGAGTTCCGGGCGCTGTACGACTACGCCCCGCTGTTCCTCGACGACGCTGACGCCGGTGCCGCTGAAGCCCGCCAAGCGGCGGCCTCGGAGGGCATCAGCTGGAGCCTCGACCGGCTCGATCTCAGCAGCGGAGACCTTCGTGGCCGCACCGTCGTGAGGATCGAAGGTTTCGCCTTCAGCGCCGGAGCAGATGGACAGTCGATCTCCGTCGACTTCGACGGCAACTGTGTGACAACGGTCGTCGATCGGGAAATCGACGAGATCTGCCTGGACGAGATCTCGGACCAGTTGGGTGACATCGACCTTCCGCAGGCATACGTCGACTTCGTGAACGAGTACACCTCCGGCATCACGGTGGTGGAGCGCGACGGGGCCTGGTTCGTCAGCGGCGTGCCAACCATGATCGGTGCGTACACCGACCTTCTCGCCTCGCTCGATCCTCAAGACATCGACGACTTCACATCGTTCTTCCAGGATTCGTTGGAAGGGGCGTTCGACCTGAGCGACCCGTTCTTTGGCACGAGCAACGACCTGTTCGAGTTTCAGCCGATCGATGACGAGCCATTCTTTGATGAGCAGCCCTTTGATGAGCAGCCGTTCGAAGAAGACGACGACTACGACCCCTTTGCCGAGGATGAGCCGGTCTTCGACGAGGAGCCGCCGGAGCTCAGCGCAGACGACTTCGCGGTGTACCTCCCTCGCCTCGAGGTGACGGCCAACGATCCCGAGTACGCCTACTTCGCCGGTGAGACGGGCTTGGCCGCCCTGGCCTACGGCTACGCCTACGACGTTGACGGCAACAGCGTCGAAGTCGTGCGGTTCGCTGCATCAGCCGAGGAGTTGAATGCGGCGATGGCGGACAGCTTCTCCTACGAGCTGGTGCAGGTCGAGGGGTTGCCGGAAGGCGCTACGGCCTACGACTGGCCCGAGGTCGACCGAGCGATCGTGGTCGACAACTTCATCGTGTCTGCGTACTTCAATGAGGACGAGACCAGCATGCAGCTGCTTCTCGAGCAGGTCACATTCATCGCCAAGCGCTGATCGATCCCAACCGCTGAACCCAGGAGCAGTCCGAGCCGAGCGAGTAGGGTCGGCGCATGGCCTCCCTCTCCTTCGACGGTGAAACTCAGGATCAGATCGTGCAGAAGGTCCGACGCTGGCTCGCGTCGGTCGACGGTGATCTTGCTGGCCCCATGGGTGCAGCCGATGTCATCAACCAATCTGCTGAGTTGAGCAAGGACACGCTCCGGGTCGTCGCACAAGCGGCACCGGGTGGCATCGGCGAGACCGAAATCGTGAAAGCCCTCACCACGATGGGCTACAAGGCCACCGATCAGACCCGAGAAGCAGCGCTGACCACCCTGGATGCCATGGAGACCGCAACTGGCGGGTCCATCGTTCGCAAGGCGGCGACCTCGGGGACGAAGGCCGTGTTCGAGATGAACACGGCGATCGCGAAGCAGTTCTTGAAAGCCGTCGTGAAAGACTGACGTCTGGCGTGATCAGTTCTGGCGGGTCTGCCTGAGTCAGACTGGTCGCCGCGTCCGGCCACTAGCCTGTCCCCTTTCTCGTGGGGAGCTGATCGTGGCAGAACTCGACATCGGACTCGGAAAGTCGGCTCGGAGAGCCTACGCACTCGATGATCTCGCGCTCCTGCCGAGCCGGCGTACGCGAGAGCCCGAACTCGTCGACCTTTCCTGGCAGATCGACGCCTACTCCTTCGACATCCCGATCATCAGCTCCGCCATGGACAGTGTCACGAGCCCCTCGACGGCCATCGCACTCGACAAGCTGGGCGGCCTCGGGATCCTGGATCTCGAGGGCGTGTGGACTCGGCACGCCGATCCGACCCAAGCGCTTGCCGACCTCGGCGACATGGACGTTGACCAAGTCAGAGCGCGACTGAGCGAGCTCTACGCCGCCCCGGTCGACCACGACCTGGTGACTCAGCGCATCGCTGAACTCCACGCCGACGGGGGCTACGCCGCAGGTTCGGTCTCGCCCCGGCGCGTCGCTGACTTGGCCGACACGTTGCTGAAGGCCGAGCTCGACCTGCTGATGATCCAAGGAACGGTGATCTCGGCCGAGCACGTATCGAGTGCTGCAGCCCCGCTCAATCTGAAGCAATTCGTTCGCGAATTGGAGACACCCGTGATCGTCGGTGGCTGCGCGAGCTACCAAGCAGCCCTCCACCTGATGCGGACTGGTGCTGCCGGGGTTGTCGTTGGAGTCGACGGTGGCATGGCCTCGACAACGGGTTCGGTCACCGGCGTTGGCTCGGCGTCAGCAACGGCCATCGCCGACGTCAGAGCGGCCAGGATGCGTCACCTGGATGAGACGGGTGTCTACGTTCACGTCATTGCCGACGGCGGCATCCGCTCCGGTGGCGACATTGCGAAGGCCGTGGCCTGCGGAGCCGACGCGGTGATGGTCGGTTCAGCGCTGGCTCGGGCCGACGAAGCCCCCGGCGCAGGCTGGCATTGGGGCCGGTCGATCGCCCACCCCGAACTCCCGCAGGGCGCGCTCTTGCAGCTCGACCGCGTTGGCTCGCTCGACCAGATTCTGCACGGCCCAGCAGCCAACGCCGACGGTCGGACGAACATCGCCGGGGCCTTGCGACAAGCGATGGCGACCCTCGGATTCGAGCGCCTGAAAGAGCTCCAGAAGGCCGAACTGATGGTGATGTCGTGAGTGCCTCAGCCGTTGCCGGGGGAGCGAGCACTGCAGCTCCCGATCAGGTGGTGCTCGTCGTCGATTTCGGTGCCCAATACGCGCAGCTCATTGCCCGTCGTGTCCGCGAACTCAGGGTGTATTCAGAAATCGTGCCCCACGACATCACCGCTGCCGAGATCACCGAGCGGGCTCCGACCGCGATCATCCTCTCGGGCGGGCCAAAGAGTGTCCACGTCGAAGGCGCACCTCGCCTTGACGCGGGGATCTACGACCTCGGTATCCCGATCCTCGGGATCTGTTACGGCGCGCAGCTGATCCCCCAACAGCTCGGCGGTGAGGTCGGCCGCAACGAGCGCGGCGAGTACGGGCGAACCGTTGTCAATCGCATCGAGGGGGCACCATCGGCTCTGCTACACACTGGCATCCCGGACGAG
>CAZYLX010000159.1:0-6909 GCA_964648595.1 uncultured Acidimicrobiaceae bacterium | reverse complement strand
CGCTGAATCGGTCGTTGACGCCGAGCGTGCGGCCGAGCCGACCCGCCAACCACCAACGCTCGAAGCCCTGAAGACGCCTCCAACATCTCGATGTCGGCCGTACGAGACGGCGGCGACTGGATCCTCGACGGCCGAAAATGGTGGATCAGCGGCGTTTTCCGACGACACCCCACTTGCTCGCATGTATGCCCAGATGCGCTCACTCCGCATTGCCGATGGCCCGGACGAGGTGCACCTCATGGCCATTGCCCGCCGCGAGCTTCGCCGCCAAGCGGCCGATCGCTCTCCGTAGACAACGGTCCGAGCGAACGCCCAAACAGAACGAAGCTAGAGAATGGCGATCCGTAGGAGATTCGCCAGCTCGACGACGAACCTCATCGGCTCGCCATGAGGGGCCAACGGCTCCGACTCGACGACGTCGACCGCCCCGGCATGGTCAGGGGCGTAGACAACAGCAACATCGAGACTCTCGTGGCGTAGTACCTCAGACGCCAAGCCATCGGGATTTCGTTCCGCGTGCATCGAGCCCTGCCGCGAGGTCCACACAAGCCCGACCGTGCCCTTCGTTCCCGCGATCCGCTCGGCAACAGCCCGGGTGCAGGGGTAGTGCCGCGGACCGGCGCCAGTGATCTGCGAACGGTCGAGGCCCAACGCCGCCAACGCTGGATCCCGCAGATCGATCAGACGAATCGGGTCGGCGAATCGCAACCGATGCAGCCCGAACGCGGCGAGCGTCACCGAGTAGATCCGAGGGTTCGGGCCCGAGGCCTCGTGCAGCGCCGACTCGAGAATGGCCGCTGATCGTTGTTCGGCTACGTAGGTGTGGCCCCGCTGATCGAGTGGTGAGAACCGGCCGTTGCCATTGCCAGGGGGCGTGAACACCGACGTGCCGAATCTCAACTGCGACACTCGGTACTGCTCGGTCCCTGCAGCCAACGTGTGGACCCGAAGTGACCGCCGATCGATGAGATCGGGTCGGACGATCGGGCAGTCGGGCTGCCCGCAGAAGCTCTCAGAAGTGGCGGCGTCAGACACCAATGCCCTCAGACACGAACCGGGTCAAACATCCAGCAGTCCAGAAACGGCACGGCCGATCTCCGGCGTGCCAATCCGGTCGATGGGGCGAGCCTCGATCCATGGGTTGATCGCTGTGAACCACTGCCACATTGCCCAGCCGCTCATGCCGGCAGCGGCGAGTTCGGCAACAACGCTGCCGACTCGATCGTCGGCATCGAACACCTCGTCGAGCTGGAATGACGGGATCAGCGTGCCACCACCGTGTTCGACGACAAAGATCTGTTGCTTCGCTCGGTGCCGTTTCACCCACTGCCGAGCAGCGAGGACCGTGCTGTTACGGCCCCGAGCCAGGCCGTCGTAGTCGACCGATGCTTCATTGGCTGCCAGATGATCGCGAGCCAGCCGAACCAAGCGGGCATGCTCGATCGCGGCGTGATCGAGCATGGGCGGTGCCGGAGGGAGATCGTCGAAGAAGGCCACAGCAGCAGGCATGTCACAAGCGTACTACAAGGCACTCAACTGTACGAATAGTACGCCAGCCGAAACATGCGTTCAAAAATGAACGGGCCGCCGATCGAGGTACGGACCCCGATCGGCGGCAGATATCGCAGTCGGGCAAGGGGAGTAACCCGACCAGGCGATCTCGTCTCTGAATGGTTGTTCGCCGAGTTTCACGATCTGGATGCAGCGATCGCGAAAGACTTCGGCGTGCGCCCCAGATTCGCCTGCGCGACCCTGGAGCCCGTGACCACCTTCGAACCCTTCATCGACGGCATCGACTTCGCCGAGGGCCCGCGCTGGCACAACGGCCGCCTGTGGTATTCCGACTTCTACCAACACCGGGTGTACGCCGTCGACATGGACGGCAACCGGGAAACCATGATCGAGTTTCCCGGTCAGCCATCTGGCCTCGGCTGGATGCCGGACGGCTCGCTCCTGATCGTCTCGATGGTCGACCGCAAGGTGATGCGATGGGTCAACGGTGCCCTCAACGAACACGCTGACCTCAACGGCATCGCCACCTTCCACTGCAACGACATGATCGTCGACGGCGGCGGCAACGCATACGTCGGAAACTTCGGCTGGGACATCATCACCGGCGGCTTCGAGACCACCACTCCCGCTGATCTCGCCCTCGTTCGACCCGACGGCTCGGTCGAAGTCGCGGCCACTGATCTCCTCTTCCCAAACGGCATGGTCATCACCCCTGACGGCAAGACCTTGATCGTCGGGGAGACTTTCGGCGCCCAGTACCGCGCATTCGACATTGCCGGCGACGCCACGCTCAGCAACGAACGAGTCTGGGCCAGCATCCCCGACACTGCCCCCGACGGCTGCGATCTCGACGCTGAGGGGGCCATCTGGTTCGCCGACGCACGCGGCGGCAACGTCGTCCGTGTCGCCGAGGGCGGCGAGGTGATCGACACCATCTCTGCGGGAACGGGCGTCTTCGCTTGCGCTCTGGGCGGCGAAGACGGCCGCACACTCTTCGCCCTCTGCGCTCCTGGTAGCGCCCCGGCCGATGTCGAGGGCAAGGCGGCGGGCTCGATCAAGCGCATCACCGTCGACGTGCCATCAGCCGCTCACGGCTGACCAACCAACCCACTTCGAACACAACAAGAAAGCTCCAATGAGTCCACTGATCAGTCAGATCCATCACCTCGCGACAGCAACCAACGACCTCGATGCCATGGTCGGCTTCTACGAAGGCGTGTTCGAACTCTCACCCCTGCCTGGCTTCCCGAAAGAAACCCCGGTCGGCCGTGTCGCCTTCTATTCGATCAACGGCATCGAGGTGCAGATCGTCGAAGCCCCAGTGTCCGAAGCTCCAACCGACCAGCCGGCCATCCTGCTCCAGAAGGGCCTACGGCTCGACCACTTCACGATGTCGACAACCAGCCAGGAGGCGTTTGACACCATCAAGGAACGGCTCGTCGAGCGGGGCGCATCGGATGGAACGATGACTCCCTTCGGTGCTGCTTCCCTGCTTCCGTACACCGATCCCGATGGCCATCGCATGGAGGTCATCTTCATGCCCGCCGACTGACAGCCAACGCACCGGGAGGGCGCCTGCTCAGGTCCAGCTCTTGACCTCGGGCATCACTTCCTCGGCGAACAAACGCATGCTGGCCTTTGCTGCTTCGAAGTCGATTCCGCCGAACCGGAAGCACGTCGCCAGCTCGAACGGGCCGATCACCTCGTACCGCTCGCGGAACCGGCTGAGCATTTGTTCTGGTGTGCCGTAGGCGTTGGCCGCCAGGAAGCCGTCGATGAACTTGTCGAATCCATGCTCGCGTAGCAGCGCCGCCTGCTTGCCGTAGCCCTGGTAGCCCTCGAGCCCTTCGAGATGTTCGCCGGTCAGTTCGTAGTGCTCCAGCAGGCTGGCCAGGTAGTTCGCAAGGCACTCCTCGGCGATTTCCTTCGCCGTCGCCTCATCATGATGGCAGTAGGTGAAGTCGGCCGTCATCGGCCCGGGCGCCGAGCGATTGTGGGCCTCTTGGAACTTCGACCGGTAGAGCTCGATCGATGGCAGCCGCTTCTCCCAGTTCGACTCGGCGAACATGATCATGCGGGCACCGGCTGCTGCGCAGGCAGCGATCGAGTCTGCAGAGTTGGCAACGGCGTAGGTGCGGCCACGGAACGAAGCAAGTGGTCGCGGTCGAATCTCTCGACGTACTTGCGGGTACATCGGGCCCTCGCCTTCGATGAAGCCAGTTTCCAGCGCATCGACGATCATCAGTGACGACTCGTCGAACCGAGCCCGGGACTCGGCCATCTCGATGCCGTCGAATCCCTCGAACTCCCGGCGAGACAATCCGCGGCCCATTCCGAAGCGGGCTCGGCCACCAGAGAGGTGGTCGAGCATCACAATCTTCTCGGCCACACGCAGCGGATCGTTCCACGGAAGAATCACCGCCGCAGTTCCGAGGTCGATGCGCTCGGTCCTACCCGCGATGTAGGCGAGGAACTCCATGTTGTCTGGGCAGAACGAGTAGTCGTAGAAGTGATGCTCTGTCGGCCATACGCAGTCGAAGCCGAGCTCTTCGGCCATGAGGGCAAGCTCGGTCTCCTGCTGGTAGACGTCGACATCAGACAGGTCATCCCATCCGTATGAAGAAAAGATCAGTTGCAGTCCGACGTCCACGATGTGCTCCTCGAATTGGTGTCGCCGCCAGACGCTACGACGCCGCAGCGGATAGTTCGAATGAGACCGAGCCCAGGTCCGCTCCGTTCACCCGCACCGTGACCGAATGGGTCCCCGGATAGAGCTGACGCGTCGAGCGGATCACCATGTCGAGTTTCTTCCGGCACGGCTCGGTGCTGTCCGCTGCGAGCTCGAAGTCCTTGAACTTGAACACCTTCGGGCCAACCGAACCGTTTGACTTCACGTAGCCGACGACCAGATCAACCATCAGCTTCTGGTCGCTCCTCGCGGCTTCGACCAGATCGAAGGTGATCTCAACCGGCTCACCGATGGCGACGGTGGCCGGCTCGACGTTCAGCCCATCGACTGTGACCTGCGCCGGTTCATACCCGAAGAGCGACATCACTCTCGGGTCGCCGTTCTTCAGGTGGTTACGCATGGCATGGCGAACGATCCAGTTGGTCTCCGGAACCCCTTCGTCATGCCACTCCTCGAGCAGCGTGACGATCCGATCACTGTCGTCCTTGGCGAGATCGTTCAAGTGGTTCGCCACTGACCGCCGCACGTACAGCGACTCGTCCTTTCGCAACGCCGCCAGCACCTCCAGGACGTGGTCGGTTCGGAGATCCAGGCGACTGGCCCACGGCAATCGCGGCCTGGTTCCCTCGCTGGCCAGTCGACGGACGTGCTCGCTCGGATCACGCGTCCACTCGAACACGCGGTCCATTGCCTCGGGATAGCGGGCGAGGAACGGGCGAACGGCGAACTCGGCCGTGAACCGCTTGGTGAGTGCCTCGCAGGCGTCGAGCCCAGCCTCGAGATGGTCGACCGTGTAGTTGGCGATCAGGTCGCTGAGCGGCCACATCCAGAACCCGTTGTTCAGCGCGCCGTCAGGGTCGTCGAGCTCCTCGGGAAGAACCGAAACCACCACGGCCAGTGCCGATTCGACGTCCAGGTCGAGCGTTTCCCACAGGGCAGCGCCGATTTGGCGGCTACGAGCCGTGAAGGCCACGCCGTCCCAGTCGTCTGTCAGGGTTGCAGCAACGAATCTGTCGACATCGAAGGTGGGATGGACAGAATTCACTCGCTGACCCGTCTCCCGAACGAGATCGGCAGTGAAGTAGTCCTTGAGCTTCGGCGCGTCTGCCATCGAACCAGTCTGACACCTGTAGCAGGGCCGGTTCGGGGTTCCTGGATCCCCCTTGGGAGCTTGGCCGCCAGCCGACCTACGCTCGGCCGATGACCGCCCCGCTCACGATCGGCTTCGCAACACCCGTTGATCTTTGGCAGTCGACGCTCGAACAGAAGCACGACACGCTGGCCCGTCTTGCTGATGCCGGCGTCGACCAACTGTACATGGCCGACCATGTCTCGTTCCGAAACGGCCACGGCACCGACGGATTCTGCGAGATCGCCGCTCTTTCCCAACTCCACTCGACCATGCGGGTGATGATCAGCGTCTATCTGTTGGCACTTCGTCACCCCTTGCCGGTTGCCAGACAGATCGCAACGATGTCGAGCATCGCTCCCGAGCGGTTCTCCATCGGGGTCGGCGTTGGGGGAGAGGACCGCCATGAGATCGAGATCTGCGGAGTTGACCCTGCGACGAGGGGGCGGCGGACCGACGCATCACTGGAGATCATCCGCCAACTGATGGCCGGTGATTCCGTGACCCACAACAGCGAGTTCTTCTCCATCGATGACGCCGTCATCCGCCCCAAGGTCGACCCTCCGCCGCCGATCCTGATCGGCGGTCGTTCGAACGCCGCCCTCACTCGCACGGCCCGCTTCGGCGATGGCTGGATCGGAGCATGGTGCTCGGCGCGCCGCTTCGCAGAAGCAACGTCGATCATCGACGCCGAAGCCGTTCAGCGAGGCCGGACTGCCGTCGAGTGGACTCACGGCTACCAACCGTGGATCGGGGTCGGTGACACAAAGGAAGAGGCGCGATCCCGCGTCTCCCAAGCGATGGAAGCCTTCTATCACGTGCCGTTCGAAGCTTTCGAAAAGTACACGCCGTACGGAACGCCGGCGGACGTGGCAGCAGTGCTCCGCCCCTATGCAGGCGCCGGCTGCTCGATGTTCAACCTCAAGGTCGTTGCCGGTAGTGACGGCGAATCGATCGAGGCAACGGCCGAGATCGCCGCAGACCTCAGAGCCTGACTACCGACGCGATCAGGGCAGAGGTTGGCTTGGGTCGCACGCTCGAGAGGACCTCGGACTCTGGTTTCGATGAGACTGATGCTCGTACGATGCTGGAATGGAAGTCCAACTGCCCGTACTGATACAAGGAGGCATGGGGGTAGGTGTCTCGGATTGGCGATTGGCCCGCGCTGTCGCCGAGTCAGGACATCTCGGAGTCGTGTCGGGCACCGCGCTCGACACGGTCATGGCTCGCCGCCTCCAGCTCGGCGATCCTGACGGGGACGTCAGACGGGCGTTATCGGCCCTGCCGATGCCCGGGGTCGCAGAGCGGATCGTGGAGCGATACTTCGTGCCTGGCGGTAAGCAGGCCGATGAGAGGTTCACGCAGACATCGATGAAGCGGGACAACCCGTCGCGCACTATCGAGGAACTTCTCGTCGCTGCCAATTTCGTCGAGGTGTATCTCGCCAAAGAGGGCCATAGCGGGCCCGTGGGGATCAACTACCTCGAGAAGGTGCAGGCGCCCACGCTGCCGTCGCTCTACGGCGCGATGCTCGCCGAAGTCGACTACGTGCTGATGGGCGCGGGGATCCCGAAGGCCA
>CAZYLX010000158.1:0-6918 GCA_964648595.1 uncultured Acidimicrobiaceae bacterium | reverse complement strand
TCCATACCGGCCTCGGGCCATGGGGGCATGGCGAACTGATCAGCCCCGAACATCCGGGTGACACATTGAACCGCCTGCGCGAATGGTGGGGATCGGTCACCTCACTCCACGACGGCACCAGCGTGTCGGCCGAGCTCGCAGGCGAATGGCTGGGCGCCATCGGCGGCTATGCAGCAAACACCGAGATCACGGCGGTCGCTATCGAATACGGCACCGTCGATCCGGTCACCGTGATGCAGAGTCTGCGAGCCGACGCCGTCCTCCACGCCACCGGCGATCCGACGGCGCCCGAAGCCGAAGAGATTCGAACCCAGGTGCGAGCTGCATTCATCGACGACGATCCAACCTGGCTCGAGGCTTGTTGGCCCCAGTACCACTCGGTCGTCACCGCAGCCGTCGAACGGCTCGGCTGAGATCGGTTCCAACGAACACCGTCGGCTGTGCGATACGCCGTACAGTCAGACGATGAAGGAACCGTTGGCGACGGGATTGGCAGCAACCAAGCTCCGGCCACCCACGCCGCCAGACCAGCTCGTTCGCCGCTCGAGACTCTCCGACCTTCTGGACGCTGGCATCGATGGCCATGTCCGATTGGTGCTGGTCAGCGCTCCCGCTGGTTCGGGCAAGTCGACGTTGTTGGCCTCGTGGTTGACCGGTCGACAAGAGGCATCCGCCTGGCTGCAGGTCGAGGACAGCGATTCGGACCCCATCCGTTTCTGGACCTACCTCGCCGAGGCGATCGGTCAAGCCCAACCCAATGTTTCGAGCCTCGTGAAGCCGGTCATCATTGGATCCCGGGGCGACGAACTCGCCATCGTGTCGGCCCTCGTCACCGCACTGGCTCAGGACGCGGAACCGATGATCGTCGTCATCGATGACTATCACCTCATCAGCAACACTTCGGTACACCATGGCGTGGAACGGCTGATCGAGTTGTGCCCTCCCGAGGTCACGATCGTCATTTCCACCCGGTTCGATCCACCGTTTCGGCTCGGCCGGCTGCGCGTCCGAAATCACGTGAGCGAGATACGAGGAGACGACCTCCGGTTCGACCCCCAAGAGGCAGCGGGACTGCTCGGCGACGGAGGGCAGTCGTTGGCCGACAGCCAACTTGATCTTCTCTCGGCCAGGACCGAAGGCTGGGCCGCTGGTCTCGTGCTTGCTGGGCTCTCACTCGGACAGTCGACGGATCCGGGCCAGTTCATCGAGGAGTTCCGGGGCGATGACATGTTCGTCGTCGACTACCTGAGCGAGGAGTTCCTCGCCGGAATCAGCACCGAACATCGCCAACGTCTCCTGCAGACGTCGATCCTGGAGCAGCTCAACGGCAGTCTGGTCGACGCCGTCACGGCGACGACGGGCGGCCGGCAGTGGTTGAGCGACACAGCAGCCTCCAATCAGCTGATGATCGGTCTGGACCGCACGGGTGACTGGTTTCGATACCACCATCTATTGCGGGACTTGCTCCGTCTCGAGGCCAACGAGGCCATCCCTGGTGAGCTGCCCGAGCTTCACCGACGGGCAGCTGCGTGGTTCGAGTCCGAAGGTGATGACCGTCGCGCCGTCGCCCATTGGCTGGCTGCGGGAGACCGTCACGAGGCGGGCCGACTCATGTATTCCTACGGACCAAAACTCATGTCCGACAGCCAGATCGAAACGCTCAGAGCCGTACTCGAGGAGCTGGGCGACGTTGCAGAAACGATGGCATGGTGTGCGCTTCTCTGGGGTTGGATCGAGTTCATCGACGGTCACTACGCACGAGCCGAGGACTGGGTCGTCATCACCCACGATGTGGCACCCAAGGGGTTCGACCAGACGATCACCGCACCACTGCGAATGAACATCTTCCTGGGTCGGGGCGACATCGACTCGGCCCTCACCATCGCCCGTGAGCTGTCGGCCGCCGGTCGGTTCGAGCACAACACCTCCGACCTGGCAACCGTTGCCGGCGGCGCGTACATGTGGGCCGGGCAGACCGATGCGGCCAGAGCCACGCTGGACCTGGCGATCGAGAAGTCCGCCGACGAACACCTCAACTCGGCCCACTTGTTGAGCATGGTCTACAAGGCCGTCGTCGAGTTCGACAGCAGTAGCACGGATGCGGCACGCTCGGCAGCGGCGGCGGTCCTCGAGACGGCCGACGAATTCGGGATGGCTTCCTACTACCGGATGGGCCTGGCCTACGCGATTCGAGCTCGAACCGACAGCGATCCGGCTCGAGCACGGGCCGATGCCGTTCATGCTGTTGACTTGGTCCGGCGAACGACCGGAGACCTGGCCCTAGGCTACGTGCTCACGATCTGTGGTGACACGCTGATCGACCTTGGTGATGCGGCCGGCGAAGCACTGTTGACCGAAGCCAGAACGGTGGTCGACCGCTGCCCTGACCCGGGAATCGTGGCCCGCCTCTTGGACCGCATCGAATCGCGGCACAGCATCGAATCGCCAACCCAAGCTCCCGTCGCCGAAATCGTCGAACAACTGACAGAGCGTGAGACCGCTGTCATGCGGTATCTGCCAACGAGAATGTCTCAGCGGGAGATCGCGTCCGAGCTCTTTGTCTCGCTCAACACCGTCAAGACCCACTGCAGCGCGATCTATCGCAAGCTCGGGGTCGACAACCGAAAGGCCGCTGTCCAAGCCGCACGCGACCTCCACCTGCTCTAGATATCCAGACGCCGTCCACGGGGCCGGCCGATGTCGTTCGGGATCTCACCCGGGTGAGATCGAGCAGAGAGGGAGGCGACCTCCTGCTGTCAGCGTCGACGATTCACGTGTCCTGATGCGCCCGCATCGGAATCGTCGAAGGAGACACAAGATGTCGCACGCTCTCTACAAACTCGGCCGCTTTGCCGCCCGTCGGCCTTGGGTGGTCATCGGATCATGGCTGCTCGCCGCGATCCTCGTGATCGGGGCATCCAGTACCTTCGGGCGGGAGCTCACTGACTCGTTCGATGTCCCTGGCCTCGACTCACAACAGGCGATCGACTTGCTCTCAGCGGCCGATTCGGAACAGGCAGGGGCGACGGCCGAGGTCGTGTTGGCCCCGCTCGATGACACGGCCACTTTCTTCGACTCCGCCCAAGCTCAGGAGTCACTGACAGAGATCCAGACAGCGCTCGCTGCTCTGCCGAATGTGGTCGGCACGAGTGACGCCGCCGGATCCCTGGCATCGGGGCCAGAAGCCGCGACGGCAGCGGGCTCGATCTCTCCTGATGGCCGGGTGGCGCTAATTCGACTGCAGTACCCGCTCGTCGAGGACCTCGATGCCGGCGATCTCGAGAACCTCAAGGATCTCGTCGCCGAAGCTCGAATCGACTCGCCCTTGCAGATCGAGATGGCCGGCGAACTCTTCTACAACTTCGAGGAGGCAGAGTCAGGACTCGGCGAGATGGCGGGCGTGATCCTGGCTGCGGTCATCTTGTTGGTCGCCTTCGGCTCGCTGGTTGCCATGGGGCTTCCGATCGGAATGGCCCTCTTCGGTCTCGCCATCGGCGTCAGCTCCATGTCACTGATCACCTACATCATCGACATTCCCAGCTGGGGTCCCCAGATGGCAAGCATGATCGGGCTCGGGGTCGGCATCGACTACGCACTCTTTCTCGTGACTCGGCACAGGGAACACCTGGCTCGAGGCATGGACATCGAGGAGTCTGTCGGTCGAGCGGTCGCCACCGCAGGTCAAGCGGTGATCTTCGCCGGTGGAACCGTCGTCATCGCCATCCTCGGTCTTGCGCTGGCCGGTGTGCCGTTCATGACCGCAGCAGGAGTGGCCACCTCTGTCGTTGTTCTCATCATGGTGCTCGCATCCATCACCCTGCTTCCAGCCTTCCTCGGAGTGTCAGGGCAGTGGATCAACCGTCTGGGCATCCACCGCAGCAAACCGCCCTCGGCCGGTCACACGGTTGGTGCCGGATGGCTCCGCTGGGGTCGGCACGTCTCGAAGAATGCTTGGACATACGCCATCGGTGTCACCGTGCTGCTTCTGGCGCTCGCTTCACCGGTTCTCGGGATGCAACTCGGAACCGCAGACGACGGCACGAAGTCCGAAGACCGAACGGAACGACGGGCATACGACCTCGTCGCCGAAGGCTTCGGCCCCGGTATCAACGGGCCACTCATCATCGCGATCGACATCTCAGAAGACGCGAACGTCGTTGACTCGCTTGTCGCTTCCGTATCGGCCGACGAGGGAATCGCATCTGTCGCTGCGCCGGCCGTCAACCTCGAAGCCGGCGTCGCAACCCTGCTCGCCTTCCCGACGACCTCACCCCAAGACGCACAGACGCTCGACACCATCCAGCGACTGCGCTCCGACGTGTTCCCATCGGTGCTCGATGCCAGCCCAGCACGGGCCCACATCGGCGGCTTGACCGCGACCTCGGCCGACATCGGCGATCGAGTCAACAGCCGCTTGCCACTCTTCATCACCGCGGTCCTCGGCTTGTCATTTCTCCTGTTGATGATGGTGTTCCGTTCCATCCTCGTACCGCTCAAGGCGGCCCTTCTGAATCTGCTGAGCATCGGTGCCGCCTATGGCGTCCTCGTGATGGTCTTCCAGTGGGGATGGGGTGCCGATCTCATCGGGCTCGAGTCAACGGCACCGATCGATCCGTTCATCCCGATGTTCATGTTCGCCGTCCTCTTCGGCCTGTCGATGGACTACGAAGTCTTCCTCTTGTCGAGAGTGCGTGAGGAATACCTCGCCACCGGCGACAACGACACGTCGGTCATCAACGGCATAGCCAGCACGGCACGAGTCATCACATCAGCGGCACTGATCATGATCTCGGTCTTCGGCGGCTTCATCTTCGGCAACGACCCGACGATCAAGATGTTCGGCCTCGGGCTGGCAACCGCCATCTTCGTTGACGCCAGCATCGTGCGCATGGTGCTCGTGCCGGCAACGATGAAGCTCATGGGAGACGCCAACTGGTGGTTGCCGAATTGGCTCGATCGTCTGTTGCCGAGCATCGACATCGAAGGCGAGGCCGGACTCCCGATAGTCGACATCGAGGTCGCTCATCAGCCGCAGCGAATCAACAACGCCGAGCCCGTCCTCGTTTGAGATCTCGTCTCCAGGCCGGCGCCCTGCACATGCAGGGCGTCAGCCGTCGGGCTGCGTCGACCTACCGGCGAACACCAACTGGTCAGCCGTCGGTGACGCAACCGTTGGACGCGTCTTCCACCAGGCGGATGTACTTCCACAGGGTGCCGGACGTCGCCTTGAACGGTGGTGCGGTCCATGCTGCGGTCCGCTCAGCCATCTCCGCATCGTCGATCTCGACGGTCATCTCGTGGAGCTCATCGTCGATGGTGATGATGTCGCCATCTTGGACGAGAGCGATCGGGCCGCCCTCCTGGGCTTCTGGGACCACGTGACCAACGATGAAACCGTGGCTACCGCCGGAGAACCGGCCATCGGTGATCAAGGCAACATCTTCGAGGAAGCCAGCTCCCGCCAAAGCGCTGGTCGGTGTGAGCATCTCCGGCATGCCAGGCCCGCCCTTCGGGCCCTCGTAACGGATGACGATGACGTCACCCGAAGTGATGCGGCCCTCTTCAAGACCCGTGAGCATGTCTTCTTCACAATCGAACACTCTGGCCGGGCCGGAGAACCGAAGACCCTCCTTGCCAGTGATCTTGCCGACTGCACCACCAGGAGCGAGATTGCCTCGCAGGATCGATATGTGGCCACGAGCCTTCACCGCAACGTCGAGCTTCGAAACGACATCCTGGTTTTCGTCCAGGTGCGGAGCGCTTTCGAGATTCTCCCCCAAGCTCTTGCCGGTGACCGTCATCTGATCTCCGTCGAGCATCCCTTCATCGAGGAGGTAGCGCATCACGCCGGGCACGCCTCCGACGGCGTGCAGATCCTCCATCACGTACTTGCCGGACGGTTTGAGGTCAGCCAACAGCGGCACTCGTTCGCTCGTTGCCAGCCAGTCGTCGATGGTCAGCTCGAGGTCGAATGCCCGCGCCATCGCGATGCTGTGCAACACCGCATTCGTCGAACCGCCGAGCGCCATGGTGACGACCATGGCGTTCTCCAACGATTGCCGCGTCACGATGCGCCGAGGTGTCAGCCCCTCGGCCAGAAGCATCTCCATCATGCGACCGGCCTCGACACACTCGGCCGCCTTCGCTGGATCCTCCGCCGGCGTACTGGAAGAGAACGGCAGGCTGAGCCCCATCGCCTCGATGGCGGTCGCCATCGTGTTCGCCGTGTACATGCCGCCACATGCGCCGGCACCGGGAATGGAGCACGACACGATGGTCTGCCGCTCCTCCTCGGTGATGGTTCCGGCCAGGAACTGTCCGTAGCTCTGAAATGCCGAAACGACGTCGAGCTTCTCCTCGACGCCGCCGATGGTGCCGCAGCCGGCGCGGATCGTTCCGCCGTAGACCATGATCGACGGTCGATTCAGCCGACCCATCGCCATGACAACGCCAGGCATGTTCTTGTCGCAGCCGGGCAGAGCGACGAGTCCGTCATACCACTGGGCAGACATGACGGTTTCGATGGAGTCGGCGATCAGATCGCGGCTCTGCAACGAGTACGACATTCCGTCTGTGCCCATCGAGATCCCGTCGGACACACCGATGGTGTCGAAGCGCATACCGACGAGACCAGACTCGACCACACCCCGCTTGACCTCGATGCCGAGATCACCGAGATGCATGTTGCACGGGTTGCCCTCGTACCAGCAGGACGCAATCCCGATCTGGGGCTTGTCGAGGTCGGCGTCGCTCAACCCCGTGGCCAACAGCATCGCCTGGGACGCCCCCTGGCTCTTTGGCTGGGTGATCCGCGATGAGTACTTGTTGAGCTCGACCGGCTGTTCGTCCATCGCAACATCATGCCTGCACTAGCTCGGTCGTACCGATCTCAGTGGCGGCGAACCTGGCCGGAAGGGC
>CAZYLX010000157.1:0-6926 GCA_964648595.1 uncultured Acidimicrobiaceae bacterium | reverse complement strand
GTCCGCGCGGTGCCCCCAACTGGGGCATCGTCGGCCGAACTGCTCCCGCTCGTCATGACGGATCCCGCTGGAGCCAGACGATCACGTCGGTGATGACACCGGTCGAGGTGATCAGGTTCGCCCCCGGACGGCGATCGCCATTGGTCGAGGTGAACGCTCGATCGAGCGCATGCAGCA
This sequence comes from uncultured Acidimicrobiaceae bacterium, assembly GCA_964648595.1. Classification (GTDB taxonomy): domain Bacteria; phylum Actinomycetota; class Acidimicrobiia; order Acidimicrobiales; family SZUA-35; genus SZUA-35. The sequence goes on along the minus strand of CAZYLX010000157.1, from coordinate 6,749 downwards.
CGCCGGATTCGCTCCACCACGGCACGCTCCCGCCCGTCCCATCGGGCGGGTCGAGGAAGACCATGGGGCTGGAGCGGCCGTAGGTCTCATAGGCGTTCTGGGCAGCATCTTGAAAGACCTCCTGCAGCGTGCCGGGTCCACCAGGAACGAAGACGATGCCCGCGGTCGCAACGGCAAGCAGACCGTCCTCGCGCTCGCTGTTGGAGAAGTACTTGGCGATGTGGGTGGCGAACGGGTTCGACGGCTCGTGGCCATAGAACCACGTAGGAATCGAAAGGCTGACCGACGGCTGTTCGATCGCTCGGGCCACCTCGACGGCAACCGAGACGAACCTGTTCACGTCATCGGCGAAGGACCCGGCCGACGCCAGCCGCTCGACGAAGCGGTCGACCCCGTCACTCGACATCTGGGCCGTTGACGCACCCAGGTTGGCTGCTTCCATCGCACCAGGGCCGCCGCCGGTTGCGACGCAGAAACCAGCGCGAGCAAGCTCGCGGCCAAGCTCAACGACGTGTCGGTACTGGACCGAGCCTCGCTCCATCGCGTGGCCACCCATGACTCCGACGATGTGTTTGTCGGCTCGGAACTCATCAAGGGCGACGGTGATGCCGTGATCGTGCAAGCGTTGGGCAAGCGACTCGACCGGGCTCACTGGCGGTCCACCGGCGTGATGGGCTCGATCATAGATGCGCTGGTCGATGCACCCGGCGAACCCGACAGCATTGAGATCCGCGTAGAGGTCGTCGGCGGTATAGAGCCGCTCCGGCGTGGCGTGATACGGGAGGTGACCAAGTTGATCTTGCAGATCCCGAACCAGCTCATCGACCTCATCGGCCCACGGTGCACCCATGACCGTGGACCGTACCGAGCCCTCGCCGGTTCAGTCGAACAGTACGATCTGTCCATCGACCCGCTCGCTCTCAACGACTTCGATCGGCCGGCCCGCTCACCTCGGGCCGGCATCGCGGCGCAACTGTTGATGGCAGCGATGGTTGGCTTGCGAGAGGGTCTTGGGTGGGAGCGGCCCCCGGACGAGACCGTCATGCTCGCCCCCGATCTCACCACCGGCGACCTACCCCTCGGCTTCGGGCCCTTGCCCCCGCTCGATTGAACCAGTAGCTCCAACCATCGCCGCTCCAGGAGCGACGGGATCATCGTTCGACGGGCGCATCGGCGGAGCAGGTGAACCAACCGCTGCCGGTGGTGGCGGCATCTTGGCTGCCTTGCGTCGCTTCCACCAGCGGCGACCAAGCCACACCACCGGGATCAGCCAGACGAATGGAATCAGGAACGCTGCCGCGAGCACCAACACTTCGATGATGCGGAGCATCACCGCGATGCCAACCGACAACCCGTCGAGGAAGCCGGGAAGACTGGTGTCCTCGATGATTCGCAGTTCCAGATCGTCCCGACCTGCGGTCCGGCCCAGCAGGAGATCGATCCCACTTTCCGAGACCGGCAAGGCCGTTGCCTGAGCACGACCATCCACGAACGGTTCGGCCTCGAGCTCGGCCACGAGAGTGACGGAAGCACCGATCGCCAACGGCCCAGCGAGCGAGCCATCGACGAGACGAAGATCGTTCATGTCCAGACCAAGACCGTCATCGCGCACATCGAGCTCGCCCAGCAGCGTGTCGCCAGAGTTGGTGATGCGGTAGCAGATCGTGATGGCCTCGCCCTCGTCACCTTCGAGCTCTTCGAGTCCGGGGCATGTGGCTCCACCGTCGTGGCCGAGGTAGGCGGTTTGTTCGACGGTGACCTCCGGGCCAGGCAGCTTCTGCGTGAACGTCACCGTGATCGTTGCCAGTGAGACTTGGCCCTCGATCGTGCGAAGTTGTCCACGCAGTTGTTCGAGTGACGTCTCCCGAACAAGAAGTTGCTGCTCGAGATCGGCGATCTCGGTGAGCGTCGTCGCCTGCTCGAGGAATCCACGGAGCCGATCGACGCTGAGCTGCGCGGTGATGATCTGGCTTTCGAGGTCCACAACACGTTCGGTCACATCGTCAGCGGTGATGACCTGGTCCCGCAGGAATCCGATGTCCCCCAGACGGGCCAATGCCGTCTGGAACTGACTCGGAGGCACCTTGAAGGTCAGCGTCGATCGCGGAACGCCTTGGGAGGTCGTCACCTGCCCGAAGAGCACACCACCCAACCCCTGGATGACTGTCACCGCTTCCTGGCTGGCGTTGACGACGTCGACCACTTCGACGTCAACAGACGCGGTGAAGATGATGTCGCGGCCGGTGTTGACGATGGGCAGGCCGGCGGTGTCGGACAGCCCACCAGACCCGGCGCCCTCCTGGGCTCGGTCGGCCCCAACCTCTTCATCCGCCATCGCCTCTTCTTCGGCTGCCACGTCGAACGATTCGTCGGAGTCCACGGCTTCTCCGAACGATTCCGTGTCCGCTGACGATGTTTCGTCGCCGGACGAATCGTTGTCGGAATTGCTGCAAGCGGCGGCAATCAGGGCCAACGCGAAGAGCGCTGCGAACAGCGAGCTCAGCTGGCCGGACTTGCTGCGGCCGTCACGGCGGCAAGTCGCCGGGTCGGGCTTCGTCGCGGATCGGGCGTGCTGTCTCACGATCATGTCCTCTCGAGAACAAAATGGCGCCGTTCGGTCGACGTCGGCCATGAGACGGCCCGCTTGATCCACCGGTTCCCGGCGTCATCGAATCGTCGCATTCGTGGACCGGTCTTCAGCTGGCGATCGTCAGCTCCATTCGGTGGTCAGCGACTGTGCGACCACGTCAGCCGTCATCGTCGCCCAGTGCTCGCCATTCCTCCACGTGACGGTGAGCGAAGTCGGCGATGGTTGGCCAACATCGCTGAGCACACCATCGAACGCCGGATGCTCGCTCCGGCGTCGGATGAGCTCGATCTGGTCGGCGACCACCGGCCGCTCGAGACGCTGGCGTACCTGCTCGACGCTGAGGTTTGATCGATTGATGGCACGACGCTCATCACTTGCTTCGACCGCTTCGTGGTCGTTTCGGCCGCCGAGCAGGCCCAGGTAGTAGATCTGGGGGATGCCGGGTGAGAACAGTTGGATCGCTCGAGCCATGACGAGCGCCGCATCGGATCCCACAGCGTCGGAAATGGTGATGTTGATCTGATGAGTGGTCGAAGGGTCGGCATCACCGTGGTGAATCAGCGTGAGATTGGCACCACGGTCGATGCAGTGAGCAACGATCGCCTCCGCCTCGGCCGGATCCACGAGTCCCCGAAGATCGGGATTGACCCCGATGCCATCGTGACAATCCAGCATCGTGACCTGTCGTTCGGGAGCCTGACGCAGGTGGTCGACCAGCCGATCGGTTGCTCCCCGGACGAGCGCGTCGAGCACGAGGCCGGGCAGAGCGAAGTCGTAGCTCAGGTGACCGCGGCGAGCGAGCTCATGGTGGGTTGCCCGTCCATCGTGAACCTCGGGCAACACCTCCAGGCCGTGGTGGGTGGCCAAGGCAGTCAGCGTGTCGAGGTGCTGCCAGATCTCCGGTTCGTTCATGAAACAGCGCGTGGCCGGCGCCTTCGTCACGTAGCCAACAGCGTCGAGGCGAACGAAGCTGATCCCATGAGAGGCCAGACCGGCAAACCATCCGTCGATCAACTCCAGCGTTCGAGGCGAGGTGATGTCGAGATCAATCTGCTCGGTGATCGGACCACCGGAGAATCCGAAGGTGGTCCAGATCGTTTCCGTGCCGCCCGACGCGATCGGCACGACCGAGAACGGGTTGTCCGGTTTTCGCAGCGCAACAAGATCGAGATCGCCTGGTTGCGGCTCACCGTCGGTCCAGATCTTGTCGAGCGTGATGAACAGATCCGCCGCCTCGGCGCGGCGACCGACCTGCTCGAACTCGGCGAAAGCCGGCGATCGCCGAGAAATGTGGTTCACCATCACATCGAGCATCACCGGGCCCAGCTCAACCAGCGCCTCCACGTCACCCCAGCCGCCAAAGGACGGCTCGATCTCGTCATAGGTGATCGGGGCGAAGCCTCGGTCGCCGGACGAACGGAATGGCGGCAGCAAGTGCAGACCGCCGCCGAACACGCCGGCCAAGTCCGTCCGCAGAAGCTCATGGAGCCCAGCGAGGCCTCCGCCGAGCGAGTCCGGATAGGAGATGAGCTGCGGTTGCTGCCTGGCCACACGTTCTGTCTAGCCGACGGGCTGCCTGATTCTCGTCGGTCGCCCACGCCAGGGCTAGCGTCGCCGTATGGCTGGCCCACTCGCACTCGTCGGCAGCGGCGAATTTCTCCCCTCGACCGAAGCGGTCGACCAATCGCTCGTGGCGTTCGACGTAGACCAGCCCCCTCGGGTTGCCCTCTTGCCCACCGCAGCCGGGCAAGAGGGGGCCACGAGTATCGGGCGATGGATCAAGCTCGGGGTCGAGCACTACGAACGCCTCGGCGGCCGACCGGTGCCGGTACCAGCGATCGATGAACGCTCAGCCAACGACCCCGATCTGGCCGCGCTCGTCGACGGGGCCGATCTGATCTACTTCTCGGGAGGAGATCCGCTGTACGTGACCGACATCATGCGGGGTTCCCTGGTGTGGACGGCTGTCCTTCGTGCGTGGCAGAACGGGTCCGCCCTGGCCGGCTGTTCTGCCGGTGCGATGATGATGGGTTCGGTCACGGCCTCGCCGAGATCAAGCGGGCTCAGCGACGGCCTCGGCCTCTTCTCGCAACTCTGCGTCATCCCTCACTTCGATCGCATCGACCGTTTCCGACCCGGGATGGCCGACAGCGTGGTAGCCAGCGCTCCCGTCGGAACCATCGTCGTCGGAGTCGACGAACACACGGGCCTGGTCCACGACGGAGCAGCCTGGACCGTCCGCGGCCAGCAGTCGGTATGGGTCTTCGAAGATGGTGAGCGATCCAACTACGGGCCCGGCGATTCCGTCCCGCTCGTTGTCCGCTTCGGTGCCTGATCTCAGGCGGTCGAGCGGACAACCAACTCCGTTGGCATCACGTGGTGCTCGATCACCGCCAACCGATCGTTGATGGCCTGGAGCACGACCTTGCCAGCCAGCGCACCGACCGTGTCCACCGGCTGTGATGCATCGTCGTCAGGTCCCACAACTGAGCCATCTCGTGATCGTCGCAACCGATGATGGCGATGTCGTCCGGGGCGTGAAGGCCGCGACTTCGCATCTCGCTCATGGCGCCAAAAGCCATTGCGTCGCTCAAGGCAGACACACTGTCGATGGTTCGTTGGTTGCCACCCACACGCCGGCGGCAGCGGCAACGAGTTCGGGCCGTGTCAGGATCGAGCGATGTCAGGGCAGGGGAACGCCCTCGACAACGGGAATGATTCGATAAACGTCGTGTCGAGTCAGTTGGACGGTGGTGGCAGCCGCCAACTCGGTCAAACGAGCCGGATTCTGCGTTCCGAGAAGTGCGACCGGCTGGGACGGGTGAGCGAGAACGAATGCGACGGCGATCGCTCCGCGAGACACTCCTTCACGCTCGACGAGTTCATCCATGATCGACAAGAGCTCCGGGTCGAGACCATCGCCTGTTGCCAGGCTTCCACCCCCGAGCGGGCTCCACGCCAGCGGTGTCACTCCTTCCCTCATGCATCGATCGAGCGTGCCATCGCGCAGCGGATCGAGATGCGTCATCGCGAACTGCGGTTGGTCCGTGGCGATCGGGAATGGGAGATGGGCCTGGAGGGCGTCGGTTTGGGCCGAGGTGTGGTTCGAGACACCGACCTCGATGATCTTGCCGGCGTCCTTGAGCTTGACCAGCGTGGCTGCAACCTCTGCTGGATGCGTGAACAGGTCAGGACGGTGGATCTGGTAGAGGTCGATGACATCGACGCCCATGCGACGGAGACTGTCGTCGCAGGCCTTTTCGAGGTAGGCAGTGCTGGAGTCGTATGGCGTGGGAGGAACGATGCCACCCTTGGTTGCAAGCACCATCTGGCCGCGAAGCTCGGGAGCCTGAGCCAGCACCTTGCCGAGCAGCGCCTCGTTGTCTCCGAACCCCGTGCCGCCCCAATCGAGGCCGTAGACATCGGCGTGGTCGATGAGGTTCATGCCAGCGGCGAGGGCTGCCTCGATCATCGCCTGGGCTTCGTTGACATCGGCCATCGTGAAGCGCCAGCAGCCGAAGCCGAGCGGTCCCACCTCGAACGATCCGATCGTGCGCTGCCCACCCGATACCAACGAAGAGTCACTCATCACCGCATCGTACAAACCAGGGGCCGTTGCGAGCGCGGCAACCAACCCCAACCGCGGCGGCGCCGCACAAACCCCGGGTTTGTGACCCTCAGTTCCGACCTTCTCAGCCCCCGGTTGTGGCCGAGTCTTGGATCAACTCTTAGGCAGGGCGAAGCCGAGCGGGCTGGTTGGGGAAGAAGACGTCGACGAATCTGGTTGACTTGGTGCATGGATTTCGAGATTTCTGACTCAGCGCTGGACGCCATCCGAGCAAAGGGTGGCACCGCTGCCATCGACTTCATCGACGCCATCGGTTGAGGCGGCGTCTCTGAGGTGTCGGTCGACACCCATCTCCAAGGCAAGAAGACAGCCGGCTATCGCCGTGAACACGTCGAGGACGTCACCGTCCTAATCGCTCCCAAGTTGCTCCGCCATGCCAGCAGATTGCAGCTGGTGACGAAGAAGCGATTCGTTGGCTCGAAACTGGTGGCGCTCGCTCACCACGAACACTCCGCCGCCTGCCGACACTGACGCGCGGAGACAGCACAACACTGACTCGTAGAGTCAGCATGAACACTGACTCGTAGAGTC
>CAZYLX010000156.1:0-6943 GCA_964648595.1 uncultured Acidimicrobiaceae bacterium | reverse complement strand
CCGGATCGACCGCTGAACTTCGACCCTGCAAGTCATCGAGGCATGCCCTGGCTCCGATCAGTCGTGCCTGGGCGATGCGGTGCCGGTTGATTCGTCTCATCGCTCGAACGTAGAGCGAGGCTGTGACAGTGTCGACGATTACCTTTCGCATGAGGTGCTGGTGACATTGGGCCCTTCTCTCAGCCCCAATCGCCTAGCGACACTGAGATGCTGCAATCAATGAACAACGGCAAGCGGGTAGCTTGTTGGTCGACGAAGCGATCGGAGTCAGAAATGAAGCACGGAGCGATACGACAGACGCAACTGAGGCGGCCTACGGGGTACGCCGCGATCGGTCTGGTGGTAGGCATTGGGCTGCTGGCGGGATGCGGCAGCGACGATGATGAGTCGGCGCAGGACACGTACTGCGAAGCAGGCCAGGCCCTCGAATCGAGTGTCACCGCCCTCGCCAACCTCGACCTCGTTGCTGGGGGAACCGATGCTCTGGAATCCGCGCTCGAAACTGTGAAGGACGCTGCCAACGACCTCGGCGACTCGGCGACCGATGCCGCTGCCGACGAGGTCAGCGCACTTGAAGAGTCCGTCGAAGGTCTCGACGACGCGATTTCTGATCTCGGTGGCGATATCTCCACTGAGAACGCGTCGACGGTGGCGACCGCGGTCGGGAACGTTGCCACGTCCGCTCAAGCCGTTTACGGCACCTTGGCCGACTGCCCGTAAACGCCGCGGTCGGCCGTGCGGGATTGGGGCGCTCCGATGTTGAACGCGCGGCCTGGGCCGGTTGGTTCGTGCGACGAGAATCATCACCCGTGCTGGCGACGCCGTGAGCCGCCACGATGTGTAGGTGTGGATACTGATCAGATTGGCGGTGGGCACCGTCGTGTGCACCGTCGGCGGCGGGATACGGCCAGATGCGCGACAGCGAACAATGTCGGATGCGGCGGCGCTGGCTACCGAGTCGGCCTCGGTGAAAACCCTGACACGCTCAAGATGCGGCAACCATCAGGTCCGGCTCGAGGAATCTGACACCGCCCTCGTGCGCTGCACTCAGCTCCAATGACCGGATGAAACGAGATCCGCTACGGCAGCTTTGACAGCATGAGTTCGATCATGTCTTCCGTGAACGCGGGTTCATACCCGTCTCCGATCACGGCGACCAATCCCCCGAACCACGACGTCGTTGTCGCGTCACACGACCAGATCAGCCGTGAGTGGATCGAAGAACGAAATGGCGCTCAAGCGAGCGGCAAAGGTTTCGTCGGCGAGTTGTAGGGATCGAGCCGGGATATGGGCGGGCATGAGTCAGCCGGTCTTCTCCCACTCCACCGTCTTGAGGGAGGAGATCTTGTCGCCTTCGACCGCGAGTTCCAGCCAAGTGAGCCGGGGTGTGATCTCGTCCGATTGCACGATGACGGTGAGCGTGAGCGGCCCATCAGGCGTGGGGGTGACCTCACTGTTCCTCTCGATGCGGATACGAAGCGGGACCATGCTCTCGGCGTAGGAGTACATCGACGCTGTGTCGGTGCGCTCCGGCTCATACGGTCCGAGGCCCTTGAAGTAAAAGTCGTCGGCGAAGACCGTCACGATCGCATCAGGGTCATCGTTGTTCCATCCCTCGATCCATTCATCGACGAGGAGCGTCGCCGCCGTCGTGTCCGCGGTCGTTGTCGTCGGAGCAGCAGTCGTTGTAGTGGTTGGTGCCTCCGTTGTCGTGGTCGAGGCGAGCGTCGTGTCCGTAGCCTCATCGGCTGAGTCGCTGCACCCTGGCAACAGCAGCACGACCAGAGCGAACGGGAACAACCAACGGGGAGAGCGTGGCCACACCATCAAGACTCCTGATCGTCGTAGCGGACCGTCACCCAAACCGTGCCCCGCCGCTCACCTAGCCGGCCAGGGCACTACGACCCCAATCACCGGCCGCAAGATCAACGGCATCGAGCAGAACAGGGATGGTCATCTACACCGAGTGCCCCTCGGAGTTCAGCTCCAGGGTCGCTGCCTACTGGCGATTCACCAGACGCCGCGCAGAATCGGGTTACGGCTGCTAGCACTCACGTTGTCACGAGACGACGCCGAGACGGGGCCCACGTCCACCATCGAACGAGAGCGTAAGTTCCTCATCGATGCCATCCCGGCAGGCATCGGTGCGAGTGCGCGATGCGGACTGAAGAGATGCACACTCGCGGTGGAGGCCGGCGGCGGCGCCGAGCGGACCGACTCGAATGGGCGATCGACCGTGAACAGTTCGACGCCGCATGGCCTCGACGGGCTCGTCTTCGCCGAAGTGGAGTTCGGCTCCTTCGAGGCGCTCGACGCATTCGAGCCGCCCACCTGGTTCGGGCGTGAGGTCGCCGACGACGGTCGGTACACCAATGCGGCACTCGCAATGAATGGCCGGCCCGATCCCAGATGAACCGATGAGCGAGACAACCGTGAACTCGACCGCACGGTCAACGCGGTCGTGCACTGGGACCTCGAGCGGGCCGGCAGCGCCGCAGGTCGGGGAGTGACAGCGGCCGTTTGGTTGGTCTCGCTGCAACATTCTGTGACGGAACAGATGCGGGCCGACTCAGGCTCGGATTCGAGCTACCTCGTCAGTTCTGCTGCGGTCTCTCGCCTCTAGTCGGCTGAAGCGGTGATCCCTACGGTCGAATTGCCGGACGTTGAAACATCACATGAGGAGGTCGTGTCATGAGGAACCGAATGATCAAGACGCTCGCCTTGGTGGGCATAGCGTTGATGCTGGTGCTAGCTGGCTGCGGCGATGACGACGATTCATCGGAAGGATCGTCTGAATCTGTGGAGCTGCCGGCTGGGGCTGCCGACGTCGTGGCAGGAGGCGGTGACACCTACATCGTGTCAAGGCCCAACGCCGCCAGCTCAGGTGCCTGCGATTCTACGGGTTTCTCGGTTCTCTGGGTCGTCGAGTCCGATGGGGAGTGGCTCGTCGCCGCCCACCGATTCACCGGCGACTGGCCCCATGGCGTGAGTGCTGCTGGCCAAGCCCCTCATTGATTTCAGCGTCAAGATGTTCGAGCACGCTCCCGTAGACGTCGGCTCGAGTGACATGTCGAAGGGCCAGCCGAACCTTCTACGTCGAGACGAATGTCCGGACGGTGATCGGATCGGCGAAGCCCTTCACCGTCCGTCGACCGGCCGGCTCGAAATTGCACGTCTCCGCGGCCAGCGCCAACTCCTCGGTCACGAGCAACTCCTGAGGGACCGCTTCGTTCACCAGTCGGGCAGCCAGGTTCACCACCGACCCGTAATAGTCGCCGGCCCGCATCAAGACATCGCCGTAGGCCAGACCACCACGAGGAACAACGCGTTCCAGGTCAGTTCCGAAGCCCTCCATCAGCTCGCTTGCGGCAAGACACGCAGCGTCAGCGCTGGTCGAGACGAACATGACCTCATCACCGATGAGCTTCACGACGCGGGCACCGACGGCGGTGACCACGTCGTGGGCTCGGCCTTCGAAATCGCGAAGGAACACGGCGAGATCCTTTGGGTGCATCGCGCCGGACATCTCGGTGAAACCAACGAGATCGACAAACCCGACGGCGTAGCGATACAGGAAGCGTTCTCCCTGTTCGATCTCGGCGAGACGGGTCCGCTCGGTCGCCTGCAAAACGTGGCGCCGAAAGACTGTTTCGAACAGATCGCCCATGTCATCGATGAGTCCGACCGCGTCATAGCCCTTCTGGGCGAGATCGAGCTCGCTCTCGCCGGATGACAACATCTGCGACTCGACGTCGGACAGGAACAACGACACCGCTGCCTCGCCCACGCGGCTGATCGACGATCCGATCACGCGCATCAGCCCGATCGCCTCGTCGCGCGAGAAGATCTGGCCGAGGCCTTCGAATGTCGCGAGCATTCGTGCTTCATCGGCCGTCACACCGATCTCTCCCTCCGGGGCTCCTGCAACGCCCGTGAACCCCAACGCCCGCACGAATGAGTCGAATCCATCCGGATCGACACCCGCGAGCTCGATCGCCTCCGCTCGGCTCAACCGCGGTCCCGGCACCGTACGCCAGTCATTGGCGAGAGCAGGAAGCGCCCCGTCGGCGTTTGCTGCCATCATGCTCTCGATCGTGAATCCCTGATCGAGGAGCCATTGGAGCAGGTCGAGCCTGCCTTCTTGGCCAGGGCCCGGGTGGTAGAGCCCCGCTTCGATGTAGTCCTCCGTCGACGGCATGCGACGACAGTACGACAGATGCTTCGCGATGGTGGCCTGGCAGGCACTGCGGCCCAACAATCGGGTGAGACGACCGTCAACTTGGCGATGGTGTGCGGCGATCGGCGGGAAGCAACGAGGTGGCCGCGACCGCGAGGACCGCGACCGCGGCTGCGGCCACAAGAAGGCCGTCAACCCCGATAGTGCCCTCACCGGTCACGAGTGCGAACGCGACGCCCGCGGGGATACTGCCGGTGTAGCGACCTCGCAGAGCGCCCGGTGACGGGCGATCGACTGCGGCTTCAGCTCGGCATCCCAGATAGCCATGTCGTAGCGCCAGATGCGGTTCGCAACGGCGCCCGCAGCCACGCCGGTTCGTCGCCCGATCTCCTCCCCGAGGTATTCCTCTGAGCGGCGCCCGTAGGCAGCCTCCGGCCGCACGGTCGGGTCGGGGGCTTCTTCGTTGTGACCGTTTGATCTAGCGGGGACCCGTGTGGGGCGCTGATCTCGGTGGTGTGACAGCCTGGCCGCCACATCATCGACACATTGGGGTACACCGCCATGGACAAGCGCGAGATCAACCCGACGGACTGGCTGCTGGGGTTCAACGTCAATCAGGGCATCGAGGTCACCGGTGCGCAGCGAGTGCTCTACCTGTCGGGTCAGACTTCAAACGCCTCCGACGGCGCACCGATGCATCCGGGTGACCTCGTTGCCCAGTTCGGTTTGGCGTGGGCCAATCTGAAGGATGCGCTCGACGCAAGCGGGATGGACGCGACCAACATCGTGCGGATGAACATGTACACGACAGACGTGGCGGCCTTTATGGCTGCTGCCGATCAGATTGTCCCGATCTTCGCCGGTGACGGATGCAAGCCGGTGGCGACACTCCTCGAGGTGGCCGGTCTCTTCGAGCCTGAGCTCATGATCGAGCTCGAGGCCACTGCTGTGGCCTGAGTCACCGGTACGTCTGACGTCTCCCGTCCTGCTCGTGGGGTCGGGCTACGTTGTCGATCGTGAAGAACGCAACCGTCATCCGTATTGTCGACGGCCAGCCGACGCTCGAGTCTGTGTCGTTGGGCGACGGTGATGGCGTCCGAGTGAAAGTCGCCGCAGCGTCCATTTGCGGAAGCGACCTTCACATGGTCTCACTGGGCATGGCCGAGGGTCGGGTGTTGGGGCACGAGTTCTCCGGTACAACGCCGGACGGCGCAAACGTGGCCATCGAGCCGGTGATCTCGTGTGGCAATTGCGTTCAGTGCCTCGATGGCGAACTGCTGCACTGCGAGTCGGATTGGCACGGCATCGGCATTCACGTTGACGGCGGAATGGCGACCGAGGTCGTCGTTCCGGAACACACGCTCGTTCCCCTGCCGAGTGGGCTCGACGTGGCATTGGCCTCGATGGTGGAGCCGCTCGCTGTGGCCGTCCACGGGGCCAATCGGGCCTCGATTCGTGACCCCGATCGGGTGTTGGTTGTCGGTGCGGGCAGCGTGGGGTTGGCCGCGGCCGCTGTCTTGCGGGATCGGGGCTGCACCTTCGACGTGATCGCCCGCCACGCCCATCAGCAGCAGGCCGCGGAGAGGCTGGGCGCCCGCTCCGTGGTTGTCGATGAAGGTGAGCTGACCGGCGGCTACGACGTCGTGGTCGACGCGGTGGGTACGAGCGAAACGATCGCGGCGTCGGTTGACCAGCTGAAGCCCCGTGGGCGGCTTTCGATGCTGGGCGTCTTCTGGGAGCCGGTGTCGGTGTCCAGCGCGATGCTCATGAAGGAAGTGACGTTCATCCCGGCGATGATGTATCGAGGTTCGGTTGATCGAACTCATTCCGGTTCCGGCGATTCGCGCGAGTTCGTTGAAGCTGCACGCATCTTGGCTGACCGTCCAGATGTGGCGGAAGTGATCGTCACGCACCGGTTCCCGCTCGACGCCGCGGTCGAGGCATTCGCGACTGCCAACGATCGCCAGTCCGGTGCGATCAAGGTGGCGTTGCTGCCTTGAGCATCACGTCGATGGGTCGTCAGTCCACCCAGCGGGCTTTGGCCCCTAGTGGGAGCGGAACATCGAAGGCGTCCAGCGTGAACGAGATCAGGGTGTAGTAGCCGCACAGTGTCACGAGTTCGACCATGCCCCGTCCTTCGTCGTAGGCGGTGGGGGTGATCCGGCCCTCGGCCGAAAGCTCATGTGCGATGAAGTTCGACGAGGCGCCGATCGAGCGATGTCTCGAACCGGAGGGCAGCTCCGAGTTTGGACATGGGCTGCCCAAGCACGTCGTTGCGTAGTGGGGGGAGGCGGCTCATGGCCGAACGCCAGCTCGGACACTGATCGCCGTCCCACGAGCGGCCCACAGTCGAGGGAACTACGGTCGCCGACATGGACAACGATCCGATGTTGGGACCCATCGCCGGCGCTGAGTCACGGGATTTCGCCGGAATGAAGATCGATGTGGGCACGGCAGGGAACGCGCGAGTGCAGCGCCTGGTCTACGCGCCAGGCGGCCGATGGTCGACCCATGTGAAGCCGCTCGTCGGGACCGAATCGTGCGAGCACGCCCACGTCGGTTTCTTGGCTCGTGGCCACTTCGTCGGTGAGTACGTCGACGGAACCGGCTTCGACTACACCGCGCCCGCGGTCATCGCCGTCGACCCTGGCCACGACTCTTGGGTCGAGGGCGATGAACCGGTTGTGATCATCCAGTTCGACTTCGCCACCGACACGGTCAGTCGCCTCGGGATGACCCCCCGATCGCCTTCGGCCAGCTGACCAG
>CAZYLX010000155.1:0-6976 GCA_964648595.1 uncultured Acidimicrobiaceae bacterium | reverse complement strand
GCCGAGCCGCGGGCGGCTGCCGGCGCCCGCTGATTCGAGTGCCATTCGGTACGGCTCCAACGTCCACGTTGACCGGTTTGAACAGGTCGACCCACCACCCAGCCGGGAAGCCACCGAAGAACCCGACCAGCGACAGGACCCAGGCCGCGAAACCGTCGTCGGCTTCAAGCTGCTTCACCGTCAGCCTTCATGAGCCGTTCCTCATCGCACCCTCCGCGACCGCTCACGCCCCCACCGCGACTGGACTGCTATCCCGGCCGGGCGAAACGATGCGGTATTTTGCCCAGCGCCCCGACACTCGCTCATCTGGACCGATATGGGCGGGTGCTCTATGCCAGATGCTGGACCCACAATATGAGATCGGTTCTGGGGTCAGTTGCCGACCAGCTCGGACAGCCCAACCCAGTAGTGGTTGGTAATCCGAGGTTGACCATCGATCATCTCGACAACGTAGGTCGCTATGCCAGTACCAACGGTCGGCTCGTCGATCCACACCTCCTCGAAGGCAACGAACCAGGGGCCGTCACCCGTTACAACAACCTCATCGCCTCGAGTCACAGACCAATTGCCATCCTCTACGCCAAGCCTGGCGGCATTGGCGGGATCGTCATCGCTGATGATGTAGCTGAGCTTCACGCCATCGCTGGCGTCGCCGGTTTCGATGTACCAGTACTCGTTGATCAGGAAGTCGCTGGTGACGGTGGCCAAGAACGCATCGCCGTCATTCGCTTCCCACGCTGCAATGTACTCATCGAGCGTCTGCTCGACCTCCGGGGGAATGACTGATTGGGCCGCAGCAGCAGTTGTCGTCGGGGCGAGTGTCGTGTCCGCGGCCTCGTCGGCGGAATCGCTGCATGCAGGCAACATCAACACCACCAAGGCGAAGGGGGTCAACCAACGGAGAGAGAGAGAACGCATCATCAGGACTCCTCATCGTCGTAGCGGGCGGTCCCTTCGAGCTTGCTCGACAAATCCTCAGACCAGCCAGGGTATTGCGACCCTAAACGACGCCCGGAGAAGGCCGCCCATAACGGACTGGGAGGGATGATGGGGGTCCCATCATCCAACGCCAACAACCCCCGGAGCTACGATGTTGTGCTTTCACCGGCCCTGACGCTCACGTCCGTCCCGCTCGGCCACCTTGCGGCCAGTGTGGTGAACATGTTGACTCTCCTTTCCCGAACCAGTCGGCTCGGTCACTGTCAGTCAACAGTTCGCACGTGAAGCGATCAGGGTCGGTCTCGTGAAGCTCCGCTGAAGGCCGGGCCCAGGGAACTCAGGCCAGCAGTTCGGGAGGAGCCATCAAGTGGCTGAGCGCTCGGCCGACAAGCTCCCTGGCTTCTGCCGCGATCGGGGCGATGTCGTCATTACCGGTGATCGAAGCCATCAGGGCGGGATCCATCGCCTCGACCATGACATAGTCGCCGAATTGGCGAACGACAACGTTGCAGGGGAGGAGCACACCGATCTGGGGATCGATCTCGAGGGCTCGGCTCGCAAGCCCTGGATTGCAGGCCCCGATGATCACGTAGGAATCGATGTCCTTGTCGATCTTTGCCTTGAGCGTTGCTTGCATGTCGATTTCGGTGAGTGTTCCGAAGCCGACGCTGGCAAAGGCGGCCTTCACTTCTTGGACGGCTTCCTTGAAGGGGCGGGACAGAACGGCAGCTTCTTCGAAGATCATGCCGACAGTGTTCTCGATACCTTGCGAAGCCGCCGAGGGCACAAGGTCACGATCGTCCTCGAAGCGATCCACCCCCGGCCCCGGGTTCGGCTCATCGTCGTCGGCGCGATCCTGCTCGAAGTCGACGCGGTGAGCGATAGCAGCAGCGCCGGCCCGGCGATCTAACCTACGGGACCGGCCGAGGCCGACATTCTCGAAGGACCAGAACATGACCGATCGTTCACTCGATGACGCCTCGGCGGAGAGCGTTGATTACCTCCTCCTGCGCCGAGCGGCGCAGCTCGCCCTCGACTACGAGACGGCGATCGATGCACGAGCTGCTGCCCCATCGCAGGGCGCGTTGGATGCCCTGTCCGGTTTCGACGAGAGCCTGCCAACACAAGGCGCTGATCCACTCGAGACGCTCGCGCTGCTCAGCGAGATTGGAGGGCCGGCCACGATGGGGAGCACGGGGCCGAACTACTTCGGGTTCGTGCAAGGCGCGACCTATCCGATCGCCCTCGGTGCCTCGTTCCTCGCGAGCGCGTGGGACCAGAACGCGGCTCTTCCGGTCATGTCGCCAGTGGCGGCAGCACTCCACGATGTCAGCCGGGGTTGGTTGGTAGAGCTGCTCGGTCTGGCCGACACCACGGATGTCGTGTTCGTCACCGGTGCCACCGTCGCCAATGCGAGCTGCATCGCTGCGGCGCGAGACGCGCTCCTCTCGGAATGGGGTTGGGATGCCCAACGAGACGGGCTCTTCGGCGCACCGCCCATTCGGGTGGTAATCGGTGAGAAGGCCCACAGCACCCTCCGAAAGTCACTCGGGCTCGCTGGCCTCGGACGGGAGCGGGTCATCGAGGTGCCAGCAGACGACCAGGGTCGCATGCGGGCCGATGCGCTCCCGGATCTCGATCCCGCCGCGGGGCCGATTCTCGTTTGTGCTCAGGCCGGCGAAGTGAACACCGGGGCCTTCGACCCCTTCACGGATCTAGCTGATTGGGCCGAGCACCGAAACGCGTGGCTGCATGTCGACGGCGCCTTTGGGCTGTGGGCGCTCGCCGACCCGAGCCGCGCCGGCCTCGTCGAGGGGCTTGTCCGTGCCGATTCGCTGGCGACCGACGGGCACAAGTGGCTGAACGTCACCTACGACTGCGGCATCGCCTTCGTGCAGCGACCGGGAGCGCTTCGCCGCACCTTCTCGGCCGTCGCCGGCTACCTCCCGCCGGACGCCGGCTTCGAAGCGATGCACCACACGCCTCAGTCCTCGCAACGCGCTCGCCAGATCGAGGTGTGGGCCGTCTTGCGCACGCTTGGTCGCGACGGCATCGCGACCATGGTGCAGCGAGCATCGGACAACGCTGTCTTGATCGCTGAGCGCCTCCGCGGTGTCGAAGGCTTCGAGATTCTCAACGATGTTGTCCTCAACCAGGCCCTCGTTCGCTACAAGGATGGGGCAACAACCAATGCGCTCGTCGATGGGATCCAAGCCGATGGCCGTATCTGGTGTGGCGCAACGCAATGGCAGGGCGGTACCGCCTTGAGAATCAGCGTCTCGTCGTGGAAGACCGATGCCGAGATTGCTGAACAGGCGGCTGCGGTGATCATCGAGTGCGCTTCGTCGCTGGCCGGAAGCAGCTAGCCGCAGCAGGTCACGTCGGTCGACAGAATTCGGCGTAGCGCTCGATCGACAACGGCTCCTCAGCAAAGGTCTCGGGATCGAAGAGTGACCGTTCGATCGTCGAGAGGCTGCCCAGGTAGACGTGAACGGCTCGGCACGGTGTCTTACCTGGAGCCGAGATGGCGTGTATTGCCTTCTTCCCCAGGGTCAACACTGCCCCGGCATCAATGACTCGTCCGCGCCTCGGGCTCAGTGTGTCGCCCGCCCTCACGAAGAACCGCTGCTCTTCGCTGCCGGCGAACACACCGATGATGGCCGGGATCTGATGGTCGTGGGGCGGCTGGTCGATGCCGTTCGGGGTGGCGATCACCATGACCGTGAGCGTGTCGTCCTCGTGCAGCACCTCTTCGATTCCCAGTGGTGGAATGGTCTCCGGAAGCGGTCCCGCCTCGATGGCCAACGCAGCAGGGTTCGCCACGAGGCCTTCCATCAGCCGGGCGACCTGTGCCATGGCGTCCTCGGCGGCCGCCGCCGACCGACAATCGGCAACGAACTGGGCAACGGGCATCATGTCACGGCTCGACGATGGCGAAGTTGGTCGAGAACGCGTCGAGGTTGCCGAAGATGGTGAACAGCGCCCCCGCCTCTCCGTCGAGTTCGATGTCGCCGGCGCCCGCCGCGTCGATGAACGTCGTCACGCCGCCGAGGATGTCGGTGAGCAGCTTCTTGGTCATACGGATCGTCACCGATGCGCCGTCGTCGTGGCGTCCGGCGACGTAGTGCAGCGTCTGATTCTCGAGCCCAAGGACCCATAGCTGGTCAATGTCGGTGAACTCCCAGTTGGTCAGGACGTGTTCACCGACGACGTCTTCTGACTTGAGCCGCACGGCGATTGCATCGAACACCATGTCGACGGTGAGCGCCTCGGCGAGGCCGTTGCGGCGGGGCGCCCCGGACTTCGGTGTGCCGTTGCGTAGCTCCTGAGCTCCGGTCAGATACGCGTTGCGCCAGGTCGCCGACTCGGCCTGATATCCGAGCTGCTCGAACGCATCAGCCTGGAGTGAGCGGGCCTGGGCATTGGTTGGGTCGGAGAAGATCAGATGGTTGACCACCTCGGCGACCCACCGGTAGTCGCCCTCGTCGTAGGCCGCCTGCGCGTGAGCGAGCAATGCCTCGGCCCCGCCGGCGAGCTTGACGTAGCGAGCCCCGGCGTCAGTTGGTGTGCGGGCCCATAGCCGCGCCGGATTGCCGTCGTACCAACCGAGGTAACGCTGGTAGACCGCTTTGGAGTTGTGGACCAGTGCGCCGTAGTAGCCGCGGGTGTGGATCTGAGCGGTGAACGCCTCGGGCAGTGTGAGTTCTTCTGCGATCTCGGTCGCCGTGAGGCCCTTGTTGGCTTGGCGCATGGTCTGGTCATGGATCCATCGGTACAGATCGCGCTGTTGGCGGAGGAAGATCTCGACGTCGTCGCGGCCCCAGCGTGGCCAGTGGTGGCTGGCGAACATCAGCTCGGTCGAAGGACCAAAGAGTTCGAGCGCCTCGTTGATGTACTTGGACCATCCGAGCGAATCCCGAGCCTGAGCCCCTCGCAACGGCAGCAGGTTGTGCATGTTGTGCGAGCAGTTCTCGGCCATGCAGAGCCAGCCGTGGTCGGGGAAGAAGAAGTTCATCTCCGCCGGCGCTTCTGCTTCAGGCGTGAGTTGGAAGATGACCCGGACGCCGTCGAGGGTCAGTTCCTGGCCGGTCTCGGTGATGTCGATGGTGGGTGGGAGAAGACCGACTATGCCGGCCGGCGTCGCCTTGCCCAGCCCACAGTCGACGTGTTGGCGGGGCCCTGCGGGCAGCAATCCACCGAACTGGTATGCAGCTCGCCGCAGCATCGCCGGGCCGGCGATCACGTTCTCGGCAACGGCTTCTCGCATGAAGTGCTCGGGGGCAACGATCGGCACGTTGCGGAGCTCGATCTGATCGTCGGTCAGCACGCCCCGCACGCCGCCGAAGTGGTCGATGTGGCTGTGGGTGTAGATCACGGCAGTGACGGGCCGCTCTCCGAGCGTCGCGTTGGCCAGCTCGAGGCACGCTCGAGCGCACGCCTCACTCGTCAGGGGATCGATGATGACCCAGCCTTCGTTGCCCTCGATGAAGGTGATGTTCGAGAGGTCATAGCCTCGGGCCTGCCAGAGCCCCGGCGCAACCTCGAAGAGGCCGTGCTCTGCGTTGAGGCGAGCCTGATTCCACAAGCTGGGGTTGACTGAATCAGGCGCCGCTTCGGACTCTCGGATGAAGTCGTATCGGGAGATGTCCCACACCGTTCTCCCGTTCTCCTCGACCACACCGGTCGGGTGAGTGGCAATCAAGCCACGAGTCGCTCGCTCTGCATCGGCCGGGTTCGCGTCGAAGCTGATCATGGCGTCGCTCAGCAGCGCGGTCGTGTGATCGGTCGGTGCCTTGGGTGACTCGGGTTCGGTTGCCATGGTGCCAACACTCGCATCGCTGCGATGGTCACCGCAAAGGCGGGTCAGGCGTCGAGTTGGTCGACGCGGCGAATGCCCTTGCGACTCAACACGACCCTCGCTGCGCTCCAGCTCGTGTCGACGCCTGTCGGAGTCAGGCGATGCAGGATTGTCACGTCGTATGCCCGTGGCAACGACGACTTGACCAGCTCCCCGGACTCCGGGTCGGCCAGGGTGACGGTTCTCGAAGGGTCATCGGTGTGTGTCAGCCATCTGGCGACGTCGAGGCGGAGGATCTCGGTGAGCGAGTCGAAGCGGGGATCGATCGACCGCACGAGTTCGGCATCGACCGTCATCGCTTTTCGGTGGTACAGGATCGAATCCAGTTCCAGGATCTCTCCAAGCGAATCGCTCTGCAGAGAGCGACGGAACTCGGCGACCTCTGGCGGTAGCTCCTCGGGTACGACGAATCGGTACTTCTCCTCGGCGGTCGCAACTTGGGTTCCGCCCGCCCCTCGGCGGACGACCCATTTCCGATTCGGATAGCGGCGGTCGATGAAACCGTTGAACCGCTCCTGCAACGTGGCCTTGATCCGGTCCTTGCCCATGTATGCCAGCACGACCAGGCCACCCCACACCCACACGTCGGTCGCGTCGTTCGGTGTGCCGTAGAGCAGCGCGGCAGTGACAGCGAACGTCATGGCGATGCCGGCCGCGACCGAGTGCAGCGCGTGTTCGGCGTTGCGCCGAGCGTCGCCGGATTTCGAATCGAGCCACAGCACGGAGGAGGTCAGCCGTTTCAAGGCGTGCCGATGACGCTCGACCTGCTCGAGATCGAACGTGCTGCTGTCCGACGACACGCTGGGGCCGGCCCCCGTCTGTGCCCGGTGTCGAGCCTCGGTCACAGCGGCTTGCTTGACGCGTTCGAGGGCCGGAGCTGTCGACGTACGACGAGCGAGGTCTCGAACGAGCTTGACCATTGCCACCTCGAGTACGTTGGACAGATGTTCGTCGACCCACGCGGCGGTCTCGGCGACGCTCGGGTCGGCCAGATCGGCAGCGGGGATCAGCGTTCGACGGATGCTGATCATCGCAGACTCGGTGACCTCTGCCAGGCCCTCCGCCCCGGCCTCGATGGCCTCGCCAGTCTTCAGCATTCGCACGCCTAGGGTCGCCCGGGCGATCGCCTCACGGACGCGACAGGCGAACAGCTTGAGCTCGTCGATCGCGTCGGCCGGG
>CAZYLX010000154.1:0-6982 GCA_964648595.1 uncultured Acidimicrobiaceae bacterium | reverse complement strand
GCCGACGTCGACGAAACCGGCCTGGCCGTCGACCCGACCAACCCATCAGTCCTGTACGCCGTCTTCGACGGCTCCCTCTTGCGATCGGCGGATCAAGGGGCAACGTTCGCGCCGGTCTCCGATCGGAGCGACGCGTACGATGTGGCCTTCGACCCGACCTCGGATGAACTCATCCTCACCACCGATGCCGGGTTGTTCGTCTCCGCCGATGGTGGCGAAACCCTGACCGCGGTCGCAGGCTCTCCCACCGATCTCCGGCGCATCAGCTTCGACCCAACGTCTCCTGGTTCGATCATCGTGGTCTCTGGCGAGATCGAGACATCGATCCACCGGCTCGATCGCACCAACCCGGAGCCGACGTGGATCGAGCTCCTACGAGTTGACTACCTCCGACAGATAGCGGCCCATCCCGAACTCGATGGCGCTTTCGTCGCCGTCAGCCAAGACCTACCGTTCCGCGACCTCGTTGCCTCGACCGGCGTCTGGGTGAGCCTGGATGACGGGGAAACCTGGTTCCAATCGAACGAAGGGCTGCCGATGCTGCGCGTGTCGGCAGTCGAGTTCGACCCACACCAGCCCGAGCAAATTGTTGTCGGCACGTACGGGCGAGGCTTTTACCGCGCGTCCTTCAACGGCATCTCCGACAGCGAAACACCGTGAGAATCCTGCATGTGAACAAGTTCCTCCGAAGCGTCGGCGGAGCGGAGACCTACATGTTCTCGGTCGCGAGCCTCCAGCGACAGGAAGGTCACGACGTCGAGTTCTTCGGAAGCGAACACCCCGACAACGATGAGCAGGTGGGAGCAGTTCTGGGGGCCGATCTCGCACTCGCTCCCGCTTCGGACCTGCAAAGCATCCCGGACAGCGCGCTGGCGAAGCTCCGCGAGGCCACGTCGTTGATCTGGAACGAGAGCGCCCGTCGTGCGATGCGGGACACCGTCGAGGCATTTCGGCCCGACATCGTCCACATGCACAACGTCTACCACCAGCTCTCGCCCTCGATCCTGCAACCAATCAAGGGCCGAGCGGCGACCGTCATGACACTCCACGACTACAAGCTCGCCTGCCCCACCTACACGTTCTTGTCGAACGGTGAGCTCTGCCAGGACTGCGTCCACCGGGGGTTTCGGTCCGCGGCCCGCCGGCGATGCCAGGACGGTTCCCTCGCACAGAGCTCGCTTCTTGCGCTCGAGAGTCGAATCCACCGGACCCTCCGCTCCTACGGCGCCGTCGATCGGTTCCTCTGCCCGAGCCGATTCCTCGAAGATTCCATGAAGGACGCCGGGGTGTTCCCCGACCGACTCCGCCATCTCCCAAACTTTGTCCTTCCGACATCTTCGGTTCAGACAAGACCGGAGCGGCCGATCGCAGCGTTTGTCGGCCGACTTTCGAAAGAAAAGGGCGCCGATGTTCTGATCGACGCGGCGAAGCTGCTCATGACGGACACCGATGTCGTGATCGTCGGCGACGGCCCGGAGGGCGAGACACTTCGAGCTCATGCCACGCAGACAGCGTCACCAGCCCACCTCGTCGGCCGAATGACGCAGCCTGAGGTTCGGGAGCTGCTGAGTCGGTCGAGCGTGCTCGTTGTTCCTTCCCGTTGGCATGAGAACCAGCCGATATCCATTCTCGAAGCGCTGTCCCAGCAGGTCCCGGTGATCTCCACCGACCTCGGCGGACTACCGGAACTGGTGATCAACGGCCAGACCGGCATGACCGTGCCAGCCGAAGACCCTGCCGCGCTCGCAGCGGCCATCGACCAGATCGTCAGCGACGAGCCCCGTCGCCAGCGAATGGGGCACGAAGGTGCTGAGCTCGTGGCACGCGAACATGCCCCTTTGGTCCATATGACAAGGCTAAATGCCCACTACCAAGAGCTCCTGACCTCCGGCTAGAATCTGGGCACGGGTGACCGCGATGAGCCGCACGAACCCACAACAACAACCACTCAGGCGGAGGGTTTCCATGGAAGACCAATCTCAGACGGCAAAGCCACGCGTGGCGTTCCTGCTACTCGATGGCGTCGAGCTCGACTCGGTGAATTTCTTCCGAGAGGAAGGGCTGATGCCGAACACCGAGCGGCTGCTCAGCGGCGGCCAGTTCGTTCGCCTGGACTCACGTGACAACTACTCGGCCGAGATGACCCCCACCGAGATGATCACCGGCCAGACCGCGGAAGAAAGCGGCTACTGGGGGATTGTCGGCTTCGACCCGAAAACCTACGAGTGCGACAACGTCGGCGCCTATCGAGGTCCGGCGTTCTACGACCGTCCAGACATGCGTTCGATCGTCTTCGATGTACCCCACATGCGAATCGATCCCTCGACACCGGGCGTGCACGTTGCTGCCTGGGGAGCTCACTCTCCGCAGTTCCCGCGCTCGTCGAACCCGAGCCAACTCATCCTCGACCTCGAGGCCGAGTTCGGAACGATGCATGCCCCCCACTTCGAAGACATCCACGCCTCGCACAATGTCGAATGGGGCCGGACCCTCACCGATCACATGCTGGAGAGTCTCGACAAGAGGCCGAAGGTCGTCAGCTGGCTCATGGAACGCGAAGCCGACTGGGACTTCCTCCTGATCGGGGCGACCGAGACCCACGTGCACGAGCATGCGTTCCACCACACGGTCGAGCCGGATCACGAACTCTACAGCCACCCAACCACGCAGATCGCCCTGGGCTACATGCGCGAGCTGTTCATCGCCGTCGATCAGATGGTCGGCGAAGTCGAAGCGTTGCTTCCTGAAAACACTCAGCTCCTGATCGGGGCCATGCACGGCGCGAAGCCATCCGCAATCGACACCAGCTCCATCCTCGCCGGTGAGCTGGTCTACCGAGATCAGACGGGCAAGACCCTCGTCGAGCTTCCGCTCAAACTCGACGGCCCAGTCGAAATGGAGCCGGAACTGCGGGCTCGCGGCTACATCCAGCGCTACAAGCGTCGGCCAGGTCCGGCACACGGCCACGGCGTCAAGGCGCAAGCAATGCACTACCTCAGGTGGGCGTCACACCGATACACCCCGGGTCGAATCGAACACAAGCTCGAGCGACTGTCCCGGCGCCTCCAAGGGCTCCAGCCCGAGTGGTGGGTCCTCGACCCGACGAAGCCCATCACCGAGGCTCCCGATCTGAGCGGTCCGCTCGAGATCGTGCCGATCGAGACCGAGCCATCGCTCTGGTACCGACATGACTGGCCGACCATGCGGTTCTTTGTGATCCCGAGCTTCTCCAGCCTCCAGATCCGAGTGAACCTCGTTGGCCGCGAGGCCGATGGCATCGTTCCTGCCTCCGAGTACGAAGCAGCATTGGATGAAGCCGAGACCCTGATCAACGCGATGACCAACGCGATCACCGGCGAGCCAATCGTCGAACGAGTCGTCCGGATGCGTACCGCTGATCCGTTCGCCAGCGACGGCCCGGGAGCCGACCTCTGCATCACGTTGAAGGCTGCACCGACGGTGGATCACCCTCGACACGGGCGACTTGGAACCGTGCCGTTCGGCCGCGTTGCCGAGCACTCCGAACGCGGTTGGCTGCTTGCAGTCGGCGACACCACCGATCTTGCATCGGAGGCCAACGGAAGGCCCATCGACCTCGCGTCGACTGTCACTGCCCTGCTTGGCTTGGACCGACTGGATCGCTGCAACGGCAATGCCCTCTTCACCGTTGCGGCCGATCGGGCGAGATCCTCCGCATGACCGATCTCACTCCCGAGATCGACCCGGAGGCGGGCGAAGAGGATCTCGTGGGGGACGAACCAGGCGGGATGAGCGACAACGTGTCGCGCTCGATGAGCAAGATCCTCATCGGCAACGTCGGGATGATGGCGCTCAGTGTCTTCACCGGCGTCATCGTCGCCAGAACGCTTCTGCCGGAAGGGCGCGGCGAAGTCGCAGCCGTTCTCAGCCTCGTGATCTTCGTCGCACTTGCCGGCTCGATTGGAAGCTGGACCGGACTCGGCCGCGTCGAAGCCGTCAGCCCCGAACGAAGCGACCAGGCCCTCGGCGCCTCGTTGCTGGGCGTCGCTGTACTCGGAACGGGAGCCGTGCTCTTCGCCGAGCTGATCCTGCCACTGATTCTCCGGGCGCAGTCTGCCGAACTCGTTGAGATGGCGCGGTGGATGGTCTTGCTCATCTACCCCGTGATGCTCTTCGACTCAGCCAACGACCTCCTTGTCGGTCGCCAGCGCTTCGGACGCGTCACCGCAGACCGAACACTGCGCCCGCTCGTTCACGCCATCGGCATCGGGGCCCTCTGGTTCCTCGATGCAGTGACCGTCGAGTCTGTTCTCCTGGCCACAGGATTCAGCTACCTCGTGATCGGAGTGGCTGCCTACTGGTCATTGTTCAAAGAGTCGGGCATCTCGCGGCCTGACAAGGCTCTCATCAAAGAGGCCAGCCATTTCGGAACCCGTGTGTACGGCGGGATCCTGAGCCAGAAGAGCAACCACGAACTCGATCTGATCGTCATGCCGGCGCTCGTTGGCCCCGAGATCATAGGAATCTACGTGGTCGCAGTCAGTGCTGCCGCCATCATCTCGGGAGGATTCTCCCATCTCCGTCAGCTGATCTTCGGCATCGTCAGCCGAGACGAATCCGGCGACAACATCGAAATCATCGAGTTCACCGGGCGACTCACCTTCTTCGCCGCCACGTTCGTGGCGATCATCCTCGGCGTCACCGCGCCGTATCTCGTCGATCTCGTCTATGGCAGCGAGTTCGCCGGATCAGTGCCGGTACTTCGACTGCTCCTACCCGGTGTTGTGCTACTCGTCACCGCCGAGGTTCTGTTCGGAGCGTTGGCCTCGATGAACAAGCCCCTCTGGGCGACGTCGGCCTCGATGATCGGGTTGATCGGCACCGTCGTCGGTATCGCCATCTTCATCCGACCGTTCGGGGCCGAGGGCGCGGCGGCAACGTCCACCGTGGCGTATGGCATGATGTTCCTCGCTGCAGTTCGCTATTCACGCCGACTCGGTATCAGACCGATGAAGATGTTCTCGATCCGACTGCTGGCCGGCGATCTCGCACATCTCTCGGACAGTCTCAAGCGCTGGCGAGCGAGCGAAGAACTCGTGGAGGCCAGCTGAGCACTGCGGCCGAGGGCCGACTTCAGACGTCGGAGTGGCAGCCATCACCGATCTGAGGGATGGTATACGAGTCACCTACGCACGTTCAGGTTACGAACCTGACGCACGCGGCATATGGCAGAAAACGCTCGAGTTGGATCGGGGCGTCGCCGCCCAACGCCCCGACCCAGCGGACACTGTACTGACCGTCGCAAGCGATCACCAATCTCATGGGGGAAGGACTTGATGCCTGTCCCGCGCCGATCCCGCGAGGAAACAAAGCAGTTGATGCTCGACGCCGGTGTCGAGGTACTTCTCCGCGACGGCATCAGCGTCGGCGCAGCCACATTCCGCTACCCCGATGCATTCGCGCTCCTGGCCGATGAGCAAGGCACCACGGTCACTCGGGGCTCGGTTCACGAGCGCATCTGGTCATCGCAAGAAGCCTGGCAACTCGATGTCTTGAGTGAAAGCATTCGACGCAATGAAGGCCGCCGCCGCGTGGTGATCGCGGAAGCCGTCACCGAGCATCTCGTCGACCTGCCAACCGAGACGGCGGCCGAGCGGCTGCACGTCCTGGCCGAGGCCTGCCGGGTCGGCTCGCTGACCTTCATCGACCAGGTCGCAGACACCCCCTCCTATCGATTGTTCCCCACGCTGGTCGCGGCATGGAGAGCATCCCCCGACGGGCTGCCTGAACACATCAGTCTCGGCGAGATCCTTCGGCAATTCCAGCAACTTGTCAGCAAGGAGCTCGTCACCAACATCACCACATTGATCGACTACCTCGGACTCGTCGCTCACCCGGCCCGTCGGCTGGATCAAGCGGAGGCAATCCGGGCCTACTGCGCAGCGACAACGTCACTCGCAAACAGCCAGACGATGCGCCTCCCCCACGATCCAGCGTTGAGCCGGCGCATCTCTGCCCGTTCACCAAACGGTGAGACGAACTCCTGGAATCTGCTCGGTCTCGGGAGTTGGCTCATTGCGTCGGCCCTGTTCGTCGACCGAACGAACTCCGAGGTTTCACCATGAGTCGACGAACGCGATCCGAACTGCGTGAGCTGATGATCGAGGCTGGTTGCGAACTCGTTCGTCGACGAGGCCTCGCCTTCGATCCGCCGAGCCTCACCTACGCCAACGTGTTCAGTCACATCGAGCAGACCCGGGGGTTCCGACTCCACCGCTCACAGGTGCATGGTCGAATCTGGGAGAGCCAGGACCACTATCGAATCGACGTGGCCATCATGACGATTCGTCATGCGGAAGCCGGTTCAGCCGAAGTCGACGAGCTCGTCACCGCACTCTCCGAACGACCCCGACCGACAACCGTGCTCGAACTCGTTGAAGGCTGGGTCGCTGCGAGCACCGGGGCGAGCCGGGACGGCGCAGACGCCGACCTCCGGTTCGATCTGCTCGTTGCCGCGCAGGCTCTGTCGACGTCGGGAACGGCGCCGGAGATCGCTGCCGCGGCGGCGACAAATCTCACCGAACGCATGACCAGGAACGAACAGCGCTACGGCGCAGTCGCGGACAAGCTCGGCCTTCAGGTGGATCCGCAGTACGGCCTTGACCCTGAAGACGCTTACCGACTCCTGGCCCGCAACTCATCGGCATTGATCGAAGGGGCCAGGTTGATGGAACCCATCGACGACGTTCTCGGTCTACCCTTCGAGATCACCGACACCGAGGGCGACACGCAGATGCAGGACATCGCAACGTTCGGCCTGTGCTTGCTCGTTGAGCAGGTGTTCGGTATCAACAGCGACACCATCTTGCCGGCGTCGACAACCGTCGACGACTGAGCCCCGGATCAGCTCAGAGGCCGAAATCAGCCCAACTGAGCATCGCCGAACTCGAGCGCCCGGTCGAAGACCAAGACACTTTCGATCTCTCCTTCGAAGGTTCGATCG
>CAZYLX010000153.1:0-7006 GCA_964648595.1 uncultured Acidimicrobiaceae bacterium | reverse complement strand
GACGGTGGCGAGCAGGCGCTCGGTCACTTCGACCTCTTCGGCCAATCCGTCGACGGTGACCAACAGATCTCGCTGGGCAAACCAGTTCAGTACCGGCCGGGTCTCCTGCTCATAGAGAGCGAGTCGGCGAGCGATGCCCTCATCGGTGTCGTCGTCGCGGCCTCTGGCCTTCATCCGAGCGGTGACTTCGGCGATCGGCACGTCAAGATCGACCGCGGCATGCAATCCGTGGTCGCCAAGCACCATCACAAGTGCTTCCGCCTGCGCTGCCGTGCGGGGGTACCCATCGAGCACGAAGCCCTGCTCGGCGACATCGTCCATCGCGAGACGTTCACGGACGATGCCGTTGATGATGTCGTCGCTGACGAGATCACCGGCATCCATGACGGCCTTTGCCTTCAGACCGAGTTCGGTTCCTGCCGCCACTGCGCCACGAAGCATGTCGCCCGTGGAGATGTGGATGACGCCGAACGTCTCGACGAGGCGGAGGCACTGCGTGCCCTTGCCCGCACCTTGACGCCCGAAGATCACGAGCCGGATGGGATTCGACATGGAAGAGCTTCCTCTCGGTTGAGCCGCAACGGTGACAGAGCGCCGACGCCGACGCAAGTGCGCATGGGGTTCTTCTCAGCCACCACCCGAAGAGAGTGGTCCGAACCGCCCAGACCGACGATCAGCGACTACTTGAGGAAGCCCTCGTAGTTGCGGCTCATCAGCTGGCTGTCGATCTGCTTCATCGTTTCAAGCGAGACACCAACGCCGATCAAGATCGACACGCCGGAGAACGCAGTGATGTTGGTCGAGCCGGTTCCGCCACCCACGTAGCGAGCAAGTGCCGCGGACGGGATCAAGGCAACGACGGCCAAGAACAGCGCACCGGGCAACGTGATCCGGTTCAGGATCTTGGCCAGGTGGCGCTCGGTCTGGGGCCCAGGACGAATTCCGGGGATGAACCCACCGGACTTGCGGAGATCGTCCGCACGGCGAACCGGGTCGAAGGCAATCGAGTTGTAGAAGTAGGCGAATCCGACGATCAGCAGCCCGAAGACCAGGATGTAGCCGAAGTTGTCCGGTTGGAACAGGTTGTTGTCGATGAAGTTCCGAACATCTTGACCCCAGCCGTCGGCTGGGAGCACACCGGTGAGCAACGTGGGAAGTGACAGAAGCGAGGAGGCGAAGATCACCGGGATCACGCCGGCCTGGTTGACCTTCAGCGGGATGTAGCTGTTGTTGCCGCCGTACTGGCGCCGCCCGACCACACGCTTGGCGAAGTTGACCGGAATTCTGCGCTGGCCCTGCTCGACGAACACGATGCCGGCGCAGAGACCGATGAGGAGCACGACGGCGACGCCGACACCAAACCATCCACGCAGCGCCTGGACCTGAATTCCAACCGAGGGAAGACTCGAGACGACGGATGCGAAGATCAGAATCGACATACCGTTGCCGATTCCCTTCTGGCTGATCAGCTCACCCATCCACATCAGGACCGCGGTACCGGTCGTCATACAGACCACGGCCAGGACTACTTTGAATCCGCCCTCGGGGAAGAGCCCGATGTCGACACCGAAGAATCCTTCCGGGTTCCGGTTGATCAAGAAGACGATGCCTGTGCTCTGCACCAGCGCCAGGATGATGGCGATGTAGCGCGTCCACTGGGTGATCTTGCGTTGCCCAGTCGCCCCTTCTGCTTGCCACTGTTCGAGCTTGGGGATGGCCACGGTCAGGATCTGGATGATGATCGAGGACGTGATGTAGGGAAGGATTCCGAGAGCGAAGAAACTCAGCGAAGCCAGACCGCCGCCGCTGAGCAGGTTGAGATACCCAAAGATGCCCCCGGAGGTCTGATCGAAGTCCTCACGCAGGCTCTCGATCGCATCGAGATCGGTGCCGGGGGCCGGGATCTGCGCACCAAGGCGGTACAGCACGATCATGGCGAGCGTGAACAAGATCTTGTTCCGCAGTTCTGGGGTTCGGAAGACGTTCCGCAGCGTTGACACGATGTTCCTCGATTGCGTGGCGGGCCTGGAGAAGAAAAGCGACCCGAGGCCGGTTCAGATACTAAACGGGCGCTCCCCTAGAAGGAGAGCACCCGGTCACTAGTTCAAACAGTGTCGGTCGGAGTGTCACGCGTGCCGCCGGAGAAGGCACGCACCACCGAGATGACACGGATCGGCGGAAGCCCTGAGGCGACAGCCGAAGAAAGCAACACAGCGCTACCTATTCATGTGCTGGTTGCCCGACGATGGCGGACGAACCGAGAACGGCAGGTCGAGCTTCTCGACGGTGCCACCAGCAGCCGTGATGGCAGCTTCGGCTGATGCGGAGAAGGCATGGGCCTTGACGTTCACGGCGGTGGTGAGCTCGCCGCGACCGAGCACCTTGACGAGGTTGCCCTTGCCAATGAGGCTCTTGTCGAACAGCGCATCAGGTGTGATGTCGGCGGAGCCGGTGGCCTCGACGAAATCAGCGATGACGTCGAGGTTGATGGCCTGGTACTCGACCCGGAAAGGGTTTTGGAAACCACGCAGCTTGGGAAGACGCTTCTGCAACGGCGACTGGCCGCCTTCGAAACCGATCCGCACGGTGTTGCGAGCGCGCTGACCCTTGGTGCCTCGGCCGGCGGTCTTGCCGCCCTTGCCACCGATACCACGGCCCTTGCGCTTGCCGTCCCTACGGGACCCTTCTGCTGGCTTCAGATCATGGATCTTCATCAGTCGGCCGCTCCTGCATCGACTTCGGCGACATTCACGAGATGGGGCACACGGGAAAGCATTCCCTGCAGTACTGGACCATCTTCAATGACGTTGGACTGTCCGATACCACGCAGACCAAGGGCACGAAGGGTGCCCCGCTGCTTCGGCTTGATGCCGATGGTGGACTTCACTTGGGTGATCTTCAGTTGCGTCATCACGACACCTCAGCAGGATCAGCGGACGGGCCGCGGCGGGTCTCGTTGTAGGCATCGAGGAGTCCCTTTGGCACGAACTCGGATGCGTCGAGGCCGCGGAGCTTGGCCACTTCGTCTGGCCGCTTGAGCTTGGCCAACGCGTCGATGGTTGCCCGGGCGACGTTGATCTGGTTTGCCGAACCGAGCGACTTGCAGATGACGTCGCGGACTCCGGCCTCTTCGAGGATGGCCCGGGCGGCGCCACCGGCGATCACGCCAGTACCACGAGCAGCCGGCTTCAGCAGCACGCGACCGGCACCGTTGATACCGATGATCGGATGCGTGATCGTTCCCCCGGCCATGGCCACGTCGAATTGGAGCTTGCGAGCCTCTTCGGTGCCCTTCTGGATCGCCAGAGGCACTTCCTTGGCCTTGCCGTAGCCGAGGCCAACACGACCGTTGCCGTCACCCAACACCACGAGCGCGGTGAAGGCGAAGCGACGGCCGCCCTTGACGACCTTGGCAACGCGATTGATGGTGATGACCCGTGACTCACGGCCGTCATCGCGGTCGTTGCGTCGGTCATTGCGATTGTTGTCTGCCATGACGTCTCCTAGAACTCCAAGCCGGCTTCGCGAGCGGCGTCGGCCAGGGCGGCCACACGTCCGTGATATCGGTTGCCACCGCGGTCGAAGACCACGGTGCTCACGCCGGCCGTCTTCGCCCGTTCGGCGATTCGGGTTCCAACGTTGGTGGCGCCGGCGATGCCGCCGCTGCCTTCACGCAGATCCTTCTCATACGAGGACGCAGAGGTGAGTGTCTGCCCCGTGCTGTCGTCGATCACCTGCACACTGATGTGCTTGTTCGAGCGGAACACTGCCAAGCGAGGACGCTCGGTGGTTCCCACGACCTTCTTGCGAACACGGAACTGGCGACGAGCGCGAGCAGCGTGCTGAGGATTGGTCTTCGAGGCCATCACTTACCAGCCTTTCCGGCTTTGCGGACAACCCGCTCGCCGGCGTAACGGACGCCCTTGCCCTTGTAAGGCTCAGGCTTGCGGAGGTCACGGATCTCAGCGGCCACTTGGCCGACGACCTGCTTGTCGATCCCGATGACCGAGATCTTGGTGGGTTCGGGGACATCGAAGGTGATGCCCTCGGGTGCCTTCACCGTGACGGGGTGGCTGAAACCGAGCGACATGTCGAGCTCGTTGTTGCCCTTGGCAGCAGCTCGGTAACCAACGCCAACGATCTCGAGGTTCTTGATGAACCCCTCGCTGACGCCGATGACCATGTTGTTGATGAGGGAGCGGTTGAGACCGTGCAGCGCACGCTGTGACCGCTCGTCCCTTTCCCGAGCGAGAGTGAGGACACCCTCTTCCTGAGAAAGCGACAGACCCTCGGGAAGCTCGATGCTGAGCTGACCCTTCGGACCCTTGGCACTCACATGCTGGCCTGAGATCGAGACTTCGACCTTGTCGGGCAAAGTGATGGGGGATTTTCCGATTCGTGACATCTCGGCCTACCAGACGTAGCAGAGCACTTCGCCACCGACACGACCCTTACGGGCAACGCGATCGGTGATGAGGCCCTTGTTGGTCGAAAGCACGGCGACGCCGAGCCCGCCCAACACTCGGGGGATCTGATCTGAACTCGTGTAGACGCGAAGGCCAGGCTTCGAGACTCGCTTGATGCCGCTGATCACTCGCTCACGCTCTGGCGAATACTTCATGGCAATCGTGAGGGTTCGCCCGACGCCCGACTCGTTGTCGGCGGCGGAGAACTCGTTGATGTAGCCCTCGGAGAAGAGGACCTTGGCCAAGGCTTCTTTGAGCTTGGACGACGGCATGGACACCTCATCGTGCATCGCGATGTTCGCGTTGCGAATGCGGGTCAGCATGTCGGCAATGGGATCGGTCATTGTCATGTGATCAGCCCCCTACCAGCTCGCCTTGGTGACACCGGGCAGTTCGCCGGCGTGGGCCATCTTGCGCAAGCAGATGCGGCACAGGCCGAATCGCTGGTACACGGCCTTCGGACGACCACACACCTTGCAGCGCGTGTAGGCCCGAACCTTGAACTTCGGCGTCTTCTGCTGCTTTTCCTTCAGCGCTTTCTTTGCCATTACTGAGCCTGCCCATCGCGTCGGAACGGGAAACCAAAAGCATCGAGCAGTGCTCGGCCCTGGTCGTTGGTGGTCGCTGTCGTGACGATCGTGATGTCCATGCCTCGGGGCACGTCCACGGTGTCGTAATTGATCTCAGGGAACATCAACTGTTCGGTGAGACCAAAGGTGTAGTTGCCCCGGCCGTCGAACGACTTGGGGTTGAGCCCTCGGAAGTCTCGGATGCGGGGGATCGCCAGGGTGACGAGGCGATCGAAAAACTCCCACATCTTGTCGCCCCGAAGGGTGACCTTGGCGCCGATGGCGTTTCCTTCACGAAGCTTGAAGCTCGCAATGGACTTGGTCGCCTTGGTGATCACTGCCTTCTGACCGGTGATCGTCGCCAGATCGGCGGTGGCGTTCTCGAGAGCCTTCGAGTTCGCCAAGGCCTCACCGACACCCATGTTGACCACGATCTTGGTCAGTACGGGCACCATCATGATGTTGGGGAGCTCGAGTTCGGTCTGCAACGCAGCCCGTATCTCGCTCGTGAACTGGGCCTTCAGCCGTGGAACTTCGGTCGTTGCGACACTCATCGCTCGGCCTCCGGAATCTCGGCGCCCGTGCGCTTGCACACACGAATCTTGCTGCCGTCGTCGTTGATCTTGTAACCGACACGAGTGGGCTTGCCATCGTCGGGACTGAGGACGGCGACATTGGAGACGTCCATCTTCATTTCCTTGTCGATGATCCCGCCAGGCTCTTCAGCAGAGACCGGCTTCGTGTGGCGCTTGGCAATGTTGTAACCCTCGACCGTGACCTTGCCCTCGGAAGGGAAAGCACCGGACACGACGCTCTCGCGCCCCTTGTCCTTGCCGGCGAGGATCTGGATCTTGTCGCCCTTGCGGATCTTCATCAGAGCACCTCCGGAGCGAGGGAAACGATGCGCATGAACTTCTTGTCGCGAAGCTCACGACCGACCGGACCGAAGATTCGGGTGCCACGAGGCTGCTTCTGATCATTGATCAGAACGGCGGCGTTCTCGTCGAATCGGATGTAGCTGCCGTCCGGACGACGCTTTTCCTTCTTGGTACGGACGACGACGCACCTGACGACGTCACCCTTCTTGACCTGGGCGCCAGGAATGGCGTCCTTGACCGTGGCAACGAAGATGTCACCGATCGATGCGTAGCGACGCTTCGATCCGCCGAGCACCTTGATGCACAACACTTCCTTGGCTCCGGAGTTGTCGGCAACTCGGAGCCTGCTTTCCTGCTGGATCATCGGGCACGCTCCACGATCTCGAGCAGACGCCAGCGCTTCTTCTTCGAGAGCGGACGTGTCTCGGCGATCCGGACACGGTCACCAACGTTGAGAGCGTTCTCTTCGTCGTGCACGTAGTAGCGGGTCGAGGACTGGACCGTCTTGTTGTATTGCGGGTGGCGTGAGCGACGGGTCACTTCGACCACGGCGGTCTTGTCCATGCTGTTCGAGGTGACAATGCCCTCGCGGGCTTTGCGCTCGTTGCGTGCGGGAGCCTCGGCGTTGTCGCCGGACGTCGCCGCTGTTTCGGTTTCAGCCATTATGACTCCTCGGCGAGCTGGCGAGCCCGCTGTTCGGTTTTGATTCGAGCCACCTCGCGTTTGACCTGCCTGATGCGGGCCGGGTTCTCGAGCTGGCCGGTGGCCAACTGGAACCGGAGGTTGAACAGCTCGCGCTTGCCATCGGCCGACGCTGTTTCCAGTTCGACATCGGACTGGGCGGTGAACGCTTTGTCAGCCATCGAAGCCGTCCTCTCGGGTAATGACTCGGGCCTTCACGGGAAGCTTCTGGATCGCAC
The DNA here is from genome assembly GCA_964648595.1 of uncultured Acidimicrobiaceae bacterium. GTDB lineage: Bacteria > Actinomycetota > Acidimicrobiia > Acidimicrobiales > SZUA-35 > SZUA-35. The sequence goes on along the minus strand of CAZYLX010000153.1, from coordinate 173 downwards.
GATCCATCGCTTCTTGAGCGATGACGGGGTCGGGGTAGGAGAGTTCGAAGATCACTCGACCGGGCTTGACGACAGCGACCCAGCGCTCCGGGTTGCCTTTGCCGGAACCCATGCGGGTTTCGGCCGGCTTCTTCGTGACGGGCTTGTCCGGGAAGATGTTGATCCAGACCTTG
>CAZYLX010000152.1:0-7026 GCA_964648595.1 uncultured Acidimicrobiaceae bacterium | reverse complement strand
ACCACCGCCGTCGTCTGTTCCGTTCGGTCATCGAAGCTCACCCCACCGCCGTCGCGCTGCCCGGCGCCCAGCCCGGGCGAGGCGTTCGGTATCGGTTCCGCAGAGGCACAAACCGAGCCCGTCCGGCTCAGCGTCCGATTGCTGCGCCGGTCAAGGCCCGTGGATCGGCAACGCCCTCGAAGTGATCGTCAACCACGTCGATCATGTGAGCGTGGCCGAACAGGCCGTCCCCCCATGCCCTTTCTTCAACGTTGTGGCCGCGAGCCGCGAGCCCAGCGACCCACGGCGAACCAGCCTCCACCGCGACCGCCAGTTGCCCGGTCGCCGACCAGGTGTTGAAGCCCTGCGCCGCTGGAACGGTGAGGGCAAAGCGGGAGGCAGTCATCAGGTCTCCAACTCGCTGTTCGGCGACGAACCGGCGAGCAGCCATCTGCAGAACCACCTGCGGCTGGGCGTCGCCACCCATGCACCCGAACACCGTCTGCAACTCGCCGCTGGGCGTGGTCGCCAGCGCTGGGGCGAGCGTGCTCGGTGGCCGCTTCCCAGGCTGCAGCTCGGCCGGGTGGCCGGCTTCGACCGAGAAGCCGATGCCTCGATTGTGGAGGAACACACCAACGCCGGCGACGGCCAGGAAGGAGCCGAAGCCGGCAGCGTTCGACTGGATCAATGAGACGCCCATTCGGTCTGCGTCGGTGGTGCAGAGATAGATCGTGCCCCCATCGGCGGTCGGCGGACGTACATCGACGGCGCTCTCGGCCGAGATCTGCGCCCGGCGCGGAGCGAGACGGGACTCGGCAACCAAGGCGGACCCGTCGGCCCCATCGAACAACACATCGTTTCGGTCGAACGCGGCCTGCTTCGAGGCCTCGACCAAGTAGTGGGCGAAGAGGGGATCATCAGGGTCATCGGGCAGTGTCAGGCCTGACGCAATCGCAGCGCCGGCCAAGGAGAGGTAGCCCTGCGAATTCGGCGGAGTGGTCCAGAGTTGCTGCCCCCACGCGTCGACCCGGGTGGGTGCCACCCATTCGGCGTGGACATGAGCCAGATCCGCGGCGTCGTAGAGCCCCGCTCCCTTTTCAATCAGGCCGGCCCCGAACTCGCCCTCGTACCAACCGTTCCGCCCTTGCGAGCTGATGGCGCCGATCGAACGGGCGAGGCCCTTGCGGGTCATGACCTGCCCGTCTCGAATCACCTGCCCACCGACCGTGTAATCATCGGCGCCTGCCAGTCCTGCAATCTGCACTGCGGCTCTAGCCAGCATGGGTGATGCAGGAAACCCCTCGTCAGCAAGCTTGCGCGCTGGTTCGAGAACCTCCGCCAGCGGGAGTCGCCCGAAACGGCCGTGAAGGGCAACCCAGCCGTCGACACAGCCCGGAACCGGCACCGACCGCAGATCGCCCCGGAAGGGCATCTGGTCGAATCCCTCGGCCCGTAATGCCGCAGCATCAGACCCGACACCGGCCCACCCGGAAGCGTTGAGTGCGAAGGGCGTCGGCTCTCCCGGCACATGAACCAGAGCCCACAAGTCGCCGCCCATGCCACACATGTGTTGGGTCGTGACCGCCAACACCGCCGAGGTACCGACCGCGGCGTCGACCGCATTCCCACCGCGGGCGAGCAGCTCGATTCCGGCTGCCGAAGCAAGATGGTCGACCGAGCACACCATTCCGTTCGTCGCGTAGCGGGCATGTTCAACTCTCATCGTTGGTCCACTCATTTCGCTCGATCAGGACTGCCTTCAGATCGCTGACGTTGTCGGTCATGACCGCATCGACGCCCAGATCGAGCAGCCGATGCATTTCTGCCACTTCGTTGATGGTCCACACATGAACCTGCAATTCCAAGGCATGAGCGGACTCGACGAGTTCACTGGTCAGTTCGAACCCGCCAAAGCGTGGTGGGATCTGCAAACAACCATGAGTGGCGAACGCATCGCCACTAGGCCGCCCAAGGTAGCCAAGCAGCTCTGATGGACCAGGGGAGGTGCACAGTTCGGGACCGAAACGCTCCTGAAGCGCACCAATCCTTGCGTCGTCGAACGCTCCGATCCCGACGCGGCCGACCGCCCCATGGGCCGCGATCGCATCACCGAGTGGGCCAACCGCGGCATCAACTTTGGGGTCGATATTGAACCGAGCCTCAGGAAAGGAGCTGAGGAGGTCGTCGAGCTGTGGAATCGTTGCCCCGCCGAGGTCGATGGCGGCGAGTTCGGCCCACGTGCGATCGGCGATGGTTCCCGGACGACCCGTGATGCGCTCGAGGTCGGCGTCGTGGAACGCAACGAGCACACCATCAGCGGTCACGTGGACGTCGGTCTCGAGGTAGCGATAGCCGAGCGAAACCGCGTGCTCGAATGCCGGCATCGTGTTCTCGACCGCCGCTTGATCGCCGCCGCGATGGGCGATCGGAATAGGACGCCGGTGATCGAGATACGACAGGTTCTTGGCCACCGGCGAACCGTACTAGTTTCCCTGCCGTGCCAACTGAGCCGGTCCCAGACGAAACGCCAGCGGCCTCAGTCGCTTCGGTCACCATCGAGAGCGAAGGCCCGATCGCTTGGCTCGTCTTCGATCACGTGGCGCGACGCAACGCCATGACAGTCGACATGTGGCGTGCTGTTCCGCAGCTCTGCACCGAGCTGGCCCTCGATCCCGAGATTCGGGTCGTGATACTTCGTGGAGCCGGCGATCAGGCGTTCGTGGCCGGGGCCGACATCAGCCAGTTCCAGACCCAACGCACGGGTTCGGGTGCCGGTTACGAACAGGCGACCAACGATGCGTACGCCGCCATCGACGAGCTGCCGAAGCCCACCCTCGCCATGCTCCATGGGTTCTGCATCGGCGGCGGGCTGGCCATCGCCCTCTCGGCAGACATCCGCTACGGGGAACCCGGCACACGCATGGCGCTGCCGCCGGCAAAGCTGGGCATCGGCTACAACGCCGACGGCATTCAGAAGCTGGTCGACCTGGTTGGGCCGTCTGTTGCGAAAGAGCTGGTCTACACCGGCGACCTCCACGACGCCGACACTTGTCTGCGTTGGGGGCTGCTCAATCACGTGGTTCCGAAGAGTCAGCTCGAGGACTTCGTTCGATCCCAAGCGCTGGCCATGGCGTCACGGGCCCCCTTGACCCAGCTGGCGGCAAAGCAGGCCGTTGCGTGCGACCCCAAGGCAGCAGAAACGATCGCCCGCTGCATGGCCAGCAACGACTACGCCGAGGGCGTGGCGGCTTTCATGGAGAAGCGCCACCCAACGTTCCGGGGCGACTAGCGAGAGAGCTCGGACTGTGAGGGCGTTCAAGTTCTGACACCAGGCCGTCGATGGAAGAGTGTGCTCGATTTCAGTGCGACTCTGAGTTCGGGGGACATCGACGCCATCAGTCCACGGCTGTGCGATGCCTTCGCCAAAGTCCGGCAGATCCGCGGCTTCGACCTCGAATCATCGGCGGATGCACTCCGTTTGACACCGCGGGAGCTGCTGGCCATCGAAAGCGGCTCTTCGCATCCCGATCCAGACCTGATCGCACTCATGGCCGATCACTATCGGATCGACGCTGATCGCCTCGGTACCGAGGTGATGATCCACCGATCGGATCCCGGCATCGATCCTGATCAGTGCATCATCTGGTTCGGTTGGCTCCCGATCGAGTACGGCTCGAATCTCGCATCGAACCAGTCGATCCTCACGTCGATCGCCGATGGCATCAGGCTGCTCAGATCGGTCGGTCCTGCGGCCGCCGTTCACATGCGAACGAGTGAAATCGACCTCGTGCTGACGCTGCTCGATTTGAACGATGAGGCGCTGGTTGCCGACGCCGTTCGAGCGTTCCGGCTGCCCTGGAAGCGGACAGAAGCGTTGATCGGCGAGTCGATCGAGCGCATCCGCGACAAATCGCTGGTGGCCCAAGCCAGCAGCACCATCGGTCTCGAGTCGAACGACGAGCTCTAGATGATCCGGCTGTCGTGGCCGGCCCAATACTCGTCCTTGAGCAGCCGCTTGTAGAGCTTGCCGGTTGGGTGCCGAGGCAGCTCCGGTCGGAAATCGACCGTTCTCGGGCACTTGACGTCGGCCAGATGCTCCTTGCAGAACGAGATGAGTTCCCGCCCGACCTCATCCGACGCAGCGATACCCTCCGCGAGCTGCACGATCGCCTTCACTTCTTCACCGAAGTCGGAATTGGGCACGCCGATCACGGCGACATCGAAGACCTTGGGATGCATCGTGAGAATGTTCTCGGCCTCTTGGGGATACACGTTCACACCGCCGGTGATGATCATGTACGCCTTGCGATCGGTCAGATAGAGGAATCCATCCTCGTCGAGCTTGCCGACATCGCCGAGCGTCGACCAACCCAGCGGGTGGCGGGACGCCTTCGTCTTCTCCTGATCGCCGTGGTACTCGAACGTCGACTCGCCTTCGAAGTAGATCGTCCCTTCCTCGCCGAACCCAGACACCTCTTCACCTTCGTCGTCGACGATGTGCACGACGCAGTTGATCGGCATACCAACCGTGCCCTTGTGGCCCAGCCACATCTCAGAGTTGCAGTAGACGAACCCGTTGCCCTCTGTGCCGGCGTAGTACTCGTGAATGACGGGACCGAACCAGTCGATCATTTGTTCCTTCACGGCCACTGGACATGGCGCCGCGGCATGAATGACGGTTTCGAGCGAGCTGACGTCGTACGAGGCTCGCACGTCGGGTTCGAGCTTCAGCATGCGAACGAACATCGTCGGGACCACTTGGCTGTGGGTCACCCCATGGGAAGCGACGGCCTTCAGGTACTGCTCGGGGTCGAATCGTTCCATGACGATGACAGTTGCGCCGTGGACCATCGTGCCCATGCAGAAGCGCAGGGGAGCGGCGTGATAGAGCGGAGCGGGGGACAGGTAGACCTTCTCTTCGGTCATCCCGAACAACAAACCGAGCAGACCGGCGACTCCGTGCTCGGACTCCTCGAGCGGCACGAGATCGGTGTTGGGTTTGACGCCCTTCGGCATACCGGTGGTGCCTGAGCTGTACAACATGTCGAACCCGGCCAAACGGCCATCGATCGGCTCTGACGACGAACTCGCGATCGCGTCCTCGTACGACTCGTAGCCCTCGATCACGCCGTCCATCATCAGACGCATCGAGACGTTCGGCATCTTGTCGGTGAGGTCGGCTGCCTGCTCCCGCTTGTAGTTCGACGTGACGAACGCCTTCGCCTCACAATTGTTGATGATGTACTCCATCTCCTCGGTCGTGAGACGGCTCGACATCGCGGTGTAGATCAGACCGGCATAGTGACAACCCCAGGCGAAGCTGAAGAACCTCGGGTGGTTCTCCAAACAGAACGCAACGTGATCCCCTGGCCGGAGACCGGCCGAGTGGAACAACTGCGCGACCCGATTCGCTTCCTCATCGAGCTCGGCGTAGGTGATGACTTCACCGCTGCCGGCCAGAATCACGGCGGGCTTGTCTGGGCTGGCGGCTGCGTGGATACCGGGATACATGGCTTCGAAATGTACGAGCCATGGGCTGGGCCCGCCAGTCGGCGACCACTACGTTTGCGCCGATGCATTCGCTGTTCACATCGACGGAGCCAAACGTCTTCGACCCGACACCGTTGACCGGTGGGCCGTGGCGGCCGGATGCCCAGCATGGAGGCCCTCCCTCAGGTCTTCTCGCCCGCATGATCGAGACCCTTGTCGAACCCGACGAACGCGTGGCACGGATCTCGATCGAGCTGGTTCGCCCCGTCCCTCTGGCCACGTTGACTGCTTCGGCCGAACGAACCAGTGTGAGTCGTCGGGTCGCCCATGCAACAGCAGAACTTGTCGTTGACGGAACCGTTGTTGCCACGGCCCGGGCGCTCTTGCTGGCCACGGCCGACCTGCCAGACCCCGGGTGGCGCCCTGAGGAGCAATTCCGACACCCCGAAGACGGCACCCTGACCACGCCGCCGACCTGGGTCTCAGGCGATGCCATCGCCTTTCACCGCGATGGTCTCGAACACCGAGTGGTTGAGGGAGACTTCGCGGTACCGGGCTCCGCCATCGAATGGGTTCGTCTCCGCCAACCGCTCGTTGCCGGCGAAGACGCCTCTCCGCTGTGTCGGGTCACCGCCGGGGCGGACATCGCGTCCGGCATCAGCAACGTCTACGCCTCGACCGCCGGAGTCGGTCTCATCAACGCCGACCTCACGATCGCACTGCACCGGCCGCTCATCGGAGAGTGGCTCGGGATCGACGCCGTCACTCGGGTCGGACCCGACGGCATCGGTCTCTGCACCAACCGGCTCTTCGACTCTGAGGGCACGATTGGATCTTCGACCCAGAGTCTGATCGGACTGACCACATAGGATCAAGGTCGATGGCCGGCCCGAGCGAGCGGATAGCGAAGTTGCTGGATGCTGACGAGCCCCGACTCGACCGCTTGATGGCGGTCGTTGCTTCGGTCGACCGGTCACCACCGACGGAAACGAGCATCGTCGAGCATCTCGACCGCCTGGCCGACGAGATGGCCACGACCAACGATGTGGGCGAACTCCTTGCAGAAGTGTTCGGAACTCTCGGGTTTCGAGGGAACACCGAGCACTACTACGACGCCAGGAACTCCCTGATCCACCACGTCTTGGGCCGCCGGGTCGGGATCCCATTGACGCTTGCCGTGATGGCTGTTGAGCTGGCTCGCCGCTGCGACCAGAGGCTGCAGGCGATCGGCATGCCGGGCCATGTATTGCTTGGCTCTGGCACGGTTTCAGGCGCCGAGGAGGACGACAGATGGTTCGACCCGTTCGCCGGAGGCCGACCGCTGACCCGATCAGGCTGCGAAGAGATCTTCCGGGCCGTCAACCCGCAAGCGCCATTTCACGACCGCTACCTCACCGCCATGCCAGCAAGGATGATCGTCGCCCGCACACTCGAGAATCTCCGGGGAGCGTGCCTCCAGAACGGCAACCGATCGCAGTTGTTCGGCGTCCGCTTCGAGGGTCTCGGCATGAACGCTCAGCCGTCGATGGTGATCGGTCCAGGAGAGCGCGCCTTGGA
>CAZYLX010000151.1:0-7048 GCA_964648595.1 uncultured Acidimicrobiaceae bacterium | reverse complement strand
GTGCTTGCTCTCGCAGCCAGATGATCTCGGTCTCCACATGCTGCATGACTCCGTCGATTCCCTGTTCGGCAGAATCCAGCAGGGTCTGACACCGCCGGGTGAGAAAGGTGAAGACCAGGCACGATTCGACGATTCCGCTGAATCCGACATCGTTTCCGCCGACCGAAAGCAGGATGATGTCCGGATCGAGGAAGCTTCGATCTGCGCCGCCGAGATACTCGCCGACCGTTCCCCACTGGTCTCGGATGTCACGGATCACCGCCGCATGGCAAGCCGAATGTCGGACGACGACGTTGAGATCTGTTCGGTTCAGCCGCTCGGCGTACACCCACGGGAATGCCCCGCTCGATTGGTAGCAATTCGCTCCAGACTGGTCGTTCTTCTGCGAGACCCCGGCAACGGGAAAGTCTGGCCCCTGACCTTGGTCGTAGTCGCCGGCGCCTGTACCTGCGATGTACGAATCGCCAAGGGAGACGATTATGAGCGGATCTTGCTGTGCGCCGGCGGCACCTATGGGAACGAGGGCGGCAACGATGACAACAAACGCGATGCCAATGCATCTCGCGAGAGATACGAACGAGTTCTTCCGGTCAGTCATCGGACTGAACACCATCAAGTTTTCGCTTCATCGCCCGTCCTGTCTGCAGTGGATCGCTGCCACCGGAGTCGCGTCCCGAACTGGAACACACCAACCAGACCCAACATGTCCACCACGACGCTGGACAACACACGACCTGATCCTTCCAGAGGATGACCTGTGGCGTTTGCGTTCCCCAGGTCAGAGCATCGAAACGCTCTGACCTGGGGAAACCACGGTCGGGCTGGCGAGATTCGAACTCACGACCCCCTCACCCCCAGTGAGGTGCGCTACCAGGCTGCGCCACAGCCCGTGGCGGCGGCCAGGTTAGCGCGACCGCCAGAGAATCGGTCCCGAAATCGAGCCAACGCGGCTGCCAGAAGACGGGTCAAATCTTGTCGATGATCCAGATCACGCCCTCGATCATGCGCCAACCGAGGTAGATGACAAGAGCAATCACCATCACCCAGAAATGCCAGGGCGCCTTGGTCGGCGCCGGCTCCTTGAGATCTGCCACGTCGACCTCGGAATCGCACGTGGCGCAATGACCGTCGGTCTTCAACGAGTTGGGCGCTCGGTATTCGTCACAGGTGTCGCACCACGGCATACCACCATCACACCCGGCGAAGGACCAGAACCGCAACGTCATCGCTGATTGGTCCGCCGGCAAAGTCTCTGGCCGCCTCGACCAAGACCTTGGTCAGCACATCCGGTGATGCCGTCGGATCACGCCGGATCATGCTGGCAACGCCGTCTTCGCCGAACAGTGCGTTGCCGTTCCGGGCCTCAGCGAGGCCATCGGTGTACAGCACAGCAACATCGTCCTGCCCCCACGCCATTTCACGCGAGTGGTACGGCGCTGTCGGATCGAGCATCAACAGTGGCCCGGTGGCGCCCAGCGGCCGGACCTCATTCGAGTGCCAAACGAACGCCGCCGGGTGACCGGCGGATGAGAAACGGAGCGTGCCGGCCTCGTTGTCGAATACCATCACGCACAGCGAAATGAACTCGTCGCCACGAACGAGCTCGGACATCTGCGCATTCAGCTGCTCCAGGGCCTGACCCGGATCGCGGAACTGGATCAGGAAGGTTCGGAGCAGGTATTTCGCCTGCAACGCAGTGATCGAAGGCTCGATGCCATGACCCGTGACATCACCGATGACCGCACCGATCCGATGGTCATCGATCTTGAACACGTCGTAGAAGTCACCGGCCATCGCCCCGCTTCCGGGCTGATATGCCTGTCCGATCTCGAAACCGGGCAGATCCGGGAACGAAGAAGGAGCGAGCCGGGCAGCCCACTGCAACGGAGCCAACTCTTCCTGGGTCAGCACCTCACGGGCTCGCTTCTCGATTTCGGCTCGAGCAGCAGCGATACGAGCCGCCTCACCGAGGCGCTCGCGTCGCAGCAACGTGATCGCAGGCGACACCGCAAGCGTGCTCGCAACAAACGCTGGGAACGGATCGATTCCAACAAGGGCGATCACGGCGAGGGCGACCGTCGCGGCCACGGCGAAGATCGACGACTGAAGATCCCGTTTGTATTCCTCGTCGGCGAGGCGCCACAAATCGGGATCGATCGACTCGGCGCTCAGGCGGCTTGCGACCTTCTGGCGAGCGATGGTTGACCGGATCCACACCACCGCCGCGCCTGCGCACACCAGTGCGGCAAGGGCGGGCAAGATCCGTTCCATCGCAGGAGGGTACCCCGAATCGGCGACTGGACTGGCCAGCGGGCCCCGAGCGGAGCTCAGATCCGGGCGAAGAGAGCAACTGAGGAGAGCGTCGCTGCATGGTCCTCTGCGTCGTCTGCTTCATAGCGATCGGGGTCGTAAACGGGTGCGGTCACGATCTCGAAGTCGTGAATCCGACCATCGGTCTCTGCCCTGTCGAACCACTCGGCGAAGCCCGCCGCTTCGTAGTGGTCGGCATTGACACCGATGGCGAAGACCGCGCCGGGCCGGGCGATGCGGAGCAGTTCGCCCAGCGGCTCCGGGCCGAGATGTCCGTGGGTGAAGGTCCCGGCGCTGACGATCCCGGCGAAGGTGGTGGCATCGATGGGGACCGACTCGGTCAGGTCGGCAGCGATCAAGTTGCGATACACCGGCTGGTCATCGGGTGCTTGCTTCGTCGATGCGATCTCGAGCATCTCCGGACTCAGGTCGATCCCGTCCACAACGGCAACGCCTCGACGACGCAACTCGATCCCAACCACGCCTGTGCCGCATCCCACGTCGAGCACACTGCCGGGAGCGTGGGGCCGACGCAGAAACGCATCGACCACCGACTGGTGGTACACGTAGCCGTGACTGGCAACGAAGCCATCGTCATAGGTCGCAGCCCAGTCGGCATAGAGGCGGCGATTGTCCTCCGCCGTCTCCACTGCATACGCCCGGTCCAGGTCGAACTCGTCGTTCGTCATGTTGACAGTCTTGCCGATCAGAGAGCAGCGAGGCCCCGACAACGGCCCGGCTGGCACGAGCGGACTACGACCGCTTGCGGATCCGTAACTTGACCGGAGTCGGGCCCAACTCGAGCCCGTCGCGAAGACGCCGTTCGAGATAGCGCAAGTAGCTGTCGGGAAGGTCCCGATTGGTGAACAACGTGAAGGTCGGAGGATCGGTCGCGCCTTGGGTTGCGTACAACACGCGGCCGCCGTGCGGTGCCGGCTGTTGTTGCTGCGCCATGTTCACGACATCGTTCACTTTGCGGGTGGGCGCACGCGATTGGTAGGCGTCGATGGCGATGTTCAGCGATGGCAACAACTTGTCGACGCCGCGCCCGTTCAACGCGGAGATGCGGTGGAGCGGCACGTCCGGAAGGAAGTTGAGCTTGCGTTCGACCTGGAGACCCAACGCCTCTCGCCGCTCGGTACTGAGCAACTCCCACTTGTTGAAGACCAGCACGATGGGACAACCAGCGGCATCGACGCGTTCGGCAAGACGTTGATCCTGGTGGGTCACACCTTCAGTGGCATCCATGATCAGGAGCGCGACATCGGCAGTGTCGACTGCCTTCAGAGCACGAACGACCGAGTAGTACTCGGTGTCCTCGTCGATTCGGCTGCGACGGCGCATTCCGGCGGTGTCAAGGAAACGGACCGGGCCGGTCGTGGTGTCGACCACGGTGTCGACGGTGTCGCGCGTGGTACCCGGCATGTCGTGGGTGATCGATCGTTCTTCGCCGATGAGACGATTGAACAACGTCGACTTCCCAACGTTCGGCCGGCCGACGAGGGCAATCGAGAAGATGCGGTCTGCTTCTTCCTCTTCTTCCGGGTCGATGGTCTCCGGCAGCTTGGCGCAGACCTCGTCGAGGAGGTCGCCGATGCCGCGACCGTGAAGCGAACTCACGGGATGGGCGGGGCCCAAGCCAAGCGACACGAGGTCCCAGAGATTTTCCTCATGGCTCGAATCGTCGATCTTGTTCGCGACGAGGAGTACGGGAACCCCGAGCTTGCGGACGATCTTCACCGCTTGGTCGTCTTCTTCTGTGATGCCGACGGCGGCGTCGACAACGAACAGCACGACGTCGGCCTGACGCATGGCTTCTTCCGCTTGCTTGCTGACTTTGTCGTCGATGGCCGTTCCGCGGGTCATCCACCCGCCGGTGTCGATGAGCAAGAAGTCGCGACCTTGCCATTCGGCCTCGACCTCCTTGCGATCTCGAGTGACACCGGGGCGTTCTTCGACGATGGCCTCGCGGCGTCCGAGAACTCGGTTCATCAACGTGGATTTGCCGACATTCGGCCGACCGACGATCACCACCGTTGGCAACTCTGAGGGAATCGAACTCATGTGGTGACCAGGGCTTTCTTCGGGGCGTGACCGAGCGCCTCGCGCAGGGCGATGCCATCGGTCGGAACGATCTCGACGGGACGGGGCAAGTCGTCGACTGATGTGCCATCGAGGAACGTACCCCCGGACAGGCAGACATCTGGGAGCAGATAGCGCTGCCCGTGAGGCTGTTCTTCGAGTGTCCGAGCAATGTCTGCACCAACCATGAGGCCGGTCACAGCGATGTTGCCACCAAAGAACTCGTTCCGGACGGGGATGATGCGGATGTCGTCACGATCGAGCGACGAGACGAGCGGACCGAGAATCTGAGCGCCGTACTCTCCGGTCAGGATGCCGATCGGGGCCGTTCGAGACGGCTTGAGTTGGATCAGCCCCTCCCCCGTTGATGTGCCACCGGCGAGCCGAGGAGCGCGGTAACCCTCGGCCGGGGCTCCTTCGACCCAGGCGAAGAAGCCAGACTTGGTGCCGGTGGCGTCATCGACCTGACCGGTGAACTCCAGTTCGAACGTGCGGGCCATCCCGATGCCGTCCTCGTGCATGGGGAAACCCTCGTAGACCTCAGGCTCGGGAAACGGCCGATTGGCCAGCAGGTAGTACTCGTCGGCCGCGAACACCAGACGATGGCCGAGGAGCTCGCGATAGCTGTGTTGCCACCGCTCGACGAGGTCAACGACCGCAGCCGCCTCCTCGACCGTGTGGAAACGCATCTCTGGCTCGTCCGAATGATCGCTGACCCCGAGGGGGACAACAGCGAGGGAGACGAGCTCTGGGTATTCGTCCAGTACGCCAGTGAGGGTTTGCTCGAGGCCTGGGCCGTCATTGATTCCCGGGCAGACCACGATCTGGCCGTGCACGTCGATGCCATGGTCGAGGAGAGCTCGCAGCCACCGGAGGCTGGTGGCCCCGCGCCGATTGCGCAACAGCTTGGTTCGCAGCTCGGGATCGGTGGCGTGAATGCTGACGTACAGCGGTGACAGCGCCTCGGTGACCACACGCTCGAGATCAGCTTCGGTGAACCGGGTGAGGGTGGTGAAGTTGCCGTAGAGGAACGACAACCGGAAGTCGTCGTCCTTCAGGTACAAGCTCTTCCGCATGCCCTCTGGCAACTGGTAGATGAAACAGAACGAGCAGTGGTTGTCACAGGTTCGAACCTGGTCGAACAACGACGATTGCACCTCGATGCCGAGCGGCGCACCGTCGGCCTTCTCGATCTCAACCGTTCGCTCGAAACCGCTCCGTTCGATCTCGAGCACGACCGAGGCTTCGTCGACCAAGAGCTGGTATTGGATGACGTCTCGAGGTTGCTCTTCATTGACCGTGCGAAGGACGTCGCCAACAAGCACACCTGCCATGGCGGCAGGCGAGTCGGGAACGACAGCAATCACAGTGGGAAGAGCCACCGCAGGAGTCTACGGCGGCGTTGTCGCGTCGAGCTGAGCCGTTCGTCTCGCCACCTGGGGACGGGCTAGGACCCGTCGTCGCCGGTCGCAGTGAACCGTTGCTCGACCACAAGGCTGACATCGACCGAGATCGCTCTACCGAGTTCCTCGCTGAGGCTCTCGGCAAGTGCTGCGACATCGGGGAGACCATCGGATGGGCCGACCACAACCGCAACCACCGTGTCGCCATCGAGACCGGCCCTCGCGAGCCGATGTTGTGAGCCGTCAGAGATCCAGTCCTCGACCGTGGACTCTACGGTCGATCGCTGCAGCGTGTTTGCCGCGATTTCCGCACCATTCAGCAACAGCGCGCCGAACACGACCACGCCCGCTGTACACGTGGCACCAACCGCTGTCCGAACGCGATACTGGTTCTCAGCAACTCGAGTGACTGGCGTGACACCCGTCAGAACGAAGGTCACTCCCCCCACCAGGAGGATGGCGATCATGTTCGTGGCAAAGAGGAGAAGGGCACCATTCCCGGCGGCCCAGTCGCCCTGTGAGTACGCAATGCCGACAACAGCAAGCGGCGGCACCAGCGAGATCGCGATGGCGACTCCGGGAAGAGAGTCGGACACGTCAGGCCTGGAGAGCCCGTAGGCCCCAGCGGCCCCGGCGGCGATTGCAATGATGAGATCGAGAACCGTTGGGCTGGTCCTGGCCACGATCTGGGCGTTCGTCGTTGTGTCGATGACGGCCGGTACGACGAGGCCGAGGAGGGCGCCGATGCCGATGGCCAGAAGGATGCCGCCCGTCGCTACTGCGGCGGATCGAGTGAGGCGGTTGGGCCAGCCCATCACGAGCGAGATCGCCATTCCCATCAGCGGTGTCATGAGCGGAGCAACGAGCATCGCTCCGATGACCACGGCTGTTGAGTCGGTGATCACACCCATCGCGGCGATGACAGATGCGAAGCCCATGAGTGCGAAGAACCGAATGACTCTTGTGTAGGTGGTTGGACCTTCGTAGAGGATCTTGTCGTAGAGCGCTCGACGGGCATCGACCGATTTTGGTCGGTCGCTGAGCCAGTTCGAGACGAGTTCTGCGGTGTCGGTGTAGGTCGCCGTGCCCCCCGTTCGTTTGTCGAGCGATACGAAGAGCACGAGCGTCGAGACAACGATGGCGCCGATGGCACCGAGGGCCACCACTGTTTCGATCACCTCCTCTGTGAGCAGGGTCAGCAACAAGCCGACCGCAGCCATCAGTCCATAGGCCGTGAGAAGCCCACGATCCAT
>CAZYLX010000150.1:0-7049 GCA_964648595.1 uncultured Acidimicrobiaceae bacterium | reverse complement strand
TCTCGATGAAGACGGTGCGCTTGGCGGGGGCGACCGTCGCGGTGACGGTTTGAGCTGGCTCGCTTACCGTCAGCGCCGTGAACGGTTGTCCCACGGTAGGGGTTTGTTCGACGATGATGTCGCCGTCGATGAACACGAGTTGGCTGCGGTCGACTCGGCCGGTTGCGGGGTGTCCAACCGCTTCTTGCCAGTCCTGCACTGCCCGTTTTGCCGAGGGTCCGAAGTCGGCATCGACCTCGAGGTTGCCGTCGTCATCGAAGCCGCTGTCGAGGAGGAACTGCTGAAGCTGTGCGACATCGAAGCCTTTCTGGTGACCGAGTCGGTTGCCGGCCTCGTCGCGTTCGCTCGAGCCGACCAGGCGGAGCTCCCGGTACAACGGTGTTGTTCCCGCGGCCAGCGTGACCGGACGGTTGTCGATCCACAGTGCGGTGTCCCCGACGCTCAAGACGTCGTCTTGAGCTGGGGTCCACGTAACAATGCCTTGGCTGTCAACTGCCAGCGCGACCGGTTCGCCATGACCGACCGTTCCCGTGGTCTCTGCGGTTTCTGTCAATGTCTGCCGAGCGACCCGTACTGTCGCTGCGACCGTGTCTGGCTGTCCCGCAGCGGCGGCTTGGTTGGCGGTGACACCGCTGCCGGAGTCGATGATGTAGAAACCTGCGCCGGTGACCGCGGCCACCACTGCGACGCCGACGACGGCACGTTTCGCCGACATGATCAGGACCCGACGCTGACTGTGCCCTCGGGGGCGCAGTCATTCATCGCGTTGTCGAACTCGTCGAAGTCGACGTCCTGAGGGACCTCGAACCGGCCGCCGCTCATATCGAGATCGAAACCAGCCTCGGCCAAGCATTGCTGCATTTCGAGGAGCTCGTCCGCCCGTTCGGCTTCCTGTTCGGGGCTGAGATCGAATGACCCGAAGGCATTGTCGAGGATCGGCTCGCAGGCCGCCTCGGCCCCTTCCAGATCCTCGGGCGTGACCTCCTCGATTTGGTCCGAGCTGGGATCAAGGTCATCGACGGAGGCTCCGCCCGCTCCGCCGATCGCCACCGTGACGCCGTGATCGGCCATACATGCTTCGAACTCTGCGAACGCCTGATCTGGGTCGACAGCCTCGGGCGTTTCGGCTGCCTCTGGTTCGTCTTCAGTAGCGGTCGTTGTCGCGGTGGGTTCGTCGATCGAGGCAAGCTCGGGTGCATCGGCGGCGCTGCTTGATGATCCGCAGGCGGCAGCAAGAACTGCAATCGCGGCGACGAATACCGTTGACCATCGGCGGGTTGGTTTCGAGGTGAGGGCGGACGTATTCATGTTGACTCCAGGTGAGTGGGTTTCGGCTCTGCGTAGGCCTACGTACGAAACGCACTTTGGAGCTCTGGACTGTGAAGGATCTGAGACTGCCTGAGAGGGTCTCTCAGGTCTCCACAGGTTGTTCTCAGGAATCTGTGAGACTCATGTGGTCATGAGAATTCTCGTTGTCGAAGACGAACCGAATGTCGCCTCTGCACTCGAGGCTGGCTTGAGCGCCGAGGGATTCGACGTCGACATAGCGAACGACGGCAATACCGGCCTCTGGCTGGCCAGAGAACACGACTACGCCGTTGTCGTGTTGGACATCATGTTGCCGGGCCGCAACGGCTACCAGATCTGCGCCGACCTTCGAGAAGAGGGCGACATGACCCCCATCCTGATGCTCACCGCCAAAGACGGCGAGTACGACCAAGCCGAAGGTCTCGATACCGGCGCCGACGACTACCTCACCAAGCCGTTCTCCTTTGTCGTACTCACCGCACGAATCCGCGCCCTATTGCGCCGACGCCAGTCAAAACCCCGCGACGTGCAGGTCATCGGTGACCTCGAGATCGACAGCGACACCCGCCGAATCCGCCGAGGAGACCACGAAGCCGAACTCACCCACCGAGAGTTCGCCCTCCTCGAGACACTCGCCACCGACCCGGGCCGAGTCCTGTCAAAGGGTCATCTCCTCGACCAAGTCTGGGGCCCTGACTTCGACGGCACCACCAACGTCGTCGAGGTCTACATCGGCTACCTCCGCCGCAAAGTCCAACCCAACGGGTTCAGCGCACGCATCGAAACCGTGCACGGCCACGGCTACCGACTCATCCCATGATCAACCTGCCGTTGCGGGCACGACTCACGCTGCTCGTCACGACACTGTTCGCGGTGGCGCTCATCGCGGTCGCCGCCATCGGTCTCAACCGCATCGAGGCGTCACTCGAGTCCGAGAGCCGCGACCACGCCGCAGCACTTCTCGACGACTATCTCGCACAACTCCAAGGCGGCACCCTCGGCCCGGCCCAACCCGACGCGGATGAGGCCACCCGCTTCGTCTACCTCAGCTCGGATGGCTCCGAACTGAGCAACACGGAGTTCCAGCGGATCCTGTTTTCCGCATTCGACCCCGCCTTCGGACCTATTCCGCTGCCGGAAAACTTCCCTCCCCTGCCCGACGGAGCCACCGCAGAAGGCGTCGTTGTCGTCGAAGCCGGAGTTCTCGACGTCGCAATCGATCCGACTGCAGACAACCAGGTCGTCGAACTCGATCTGGGTGATCTGGTCACCGCGGTGGGGCTGCCAGTCACGATCGGCGGTGAAGCGCTGACCATTGCCGTGTCGAGTCCACTCAGACCCGTTCAAGACAGCGTCAGAGCCATGACCCGACTCTTCGTGGTCCTCGTTCCACTCCTCACGCTCCTCGTCGCGGCAGGCACCTGGCTCCTGGTCGGCCGATCACTCCGACCCGTGCACGCCATCACCACCCAAGTCGACCAAATCACCACTCGGAACCTCGAACAACGGGTCCCCGAGACAACAGCAACCGACGAGGTCGGGCATCTAGCCCGAACCATGAACAAGATGTTGGCCGGCCTACAGACCGCCCGTGATCAACAGCGCCAGTTCATCTCCGACGCATCCCACGAACTCCGCAGCCCCATCACCGCCACCCAAGCAACTCTTGAAGTAGCCCAAGCAAACCCCGACACAACCGACTGGCCGGCAACCGCCAAGATTCTCCACGACGAAAACAACCGCCTCGCCACGCTCGTCGATGACCTCCTACTCCTCGCCCGACTCGAAGAGACCGGCACGCTGGCGCTCAACGACACCATCGATCTCGACGAGATCTTCCTCCTCGAAGCCCGACGCCCCCACCCCACCGACGTGAACATCAAGGTGGAGGATCCCGCTCGAATTCGCGGCGACCTGGCCACCCTCACCAGAGCAGCTCGCAACCTCATCGACAACGCGACCCGCCACGCCACATCACAAGTCAGTGTGACGATCGCAAACGACGGAGCCGAAACAACGATCACCATCGTCGACGACGGGCCAGGTATCCCCGACGGTGACCTCGAGCACATCTTCGAACGATTCACCCGCCTCGACAACTCACGGAACCGAAGCTCCGGCGGCGGTGCAGGACTCGGCCTCGCCATCACCAAGCAAATCATCGCCGCCCACAGCGGCACCATCACTGCGACCACCGGCCCATCCGCAGGTGCCGTCTTCACCCTGAGATTTCCCATCGAAACCAGCGCCGCCAAGTGATCACGGCTTGGTGAGGGAGCGCGCAACCCACGGCGGTCTCGGCCGGGGTGGACGGACAGGGCGGTCTGTTTGTAGGTCACTCGCCGACGTCGGGCTGGGGGATTGCGCTGGTCGCATCAAGTCGATCGAAGAAGACTGAGGGCAACCTGAACCCGGTCATGAGCCGCACCAGGTTGCCGGTGATCTCGAAAATCAGAACCGCGGTCGACGCAGATCTGCCAGTGTCACCCAGCGGGCGACGTTCGTCACCCGCCCTCAGGCGCCGGCAATGCACTCCTCGGCTCAGTCCTGATCGTTGGCGAACATCTTGGAGAGACCGCGAGCCCGCCGTGCCGGTACCGCTGCATTCGCATCAGTGCGGGCCGCGATCGCGACGTCGCCACCGAACCCGCGCTCAATGAGCTCGCGACCACTGACGCAAGCCTCCAAGACCACAGGCAACTGATCAGCGTGCGACTCAAACACCGACGCTGCCATCGACGCCTCAACCGATCGGTGCACTTGGGACCCCAACGCAGCAACGATGGACCCTGCTCCGAGAAGATCCTCATACGACGGCCGGACAAGCATCGCTGCCGCTTCTGCGAGGTCACCGACCCGCGACGCCATGAACGGCCCGGACCAGATCTCAGCACAGGGAACGATGGTGCAGCGTGGTGCGACACCTTCAGCGAGCAGCGCTTCGACACGCTGAGCCACCGCAGTTCGATTGGTGAGACATCCGATGCCGACCCACGGTGCCTCGGAAGCTGCAGCGACGCATCGCCCCCCGTTCAGCGAGGTCATGACGACCCGTCGACCAAGCGGTAACGACTGCAGAGAAGCCGGAGACAACGACACTTCTCCTGCCGCTACTTGCCGCTGCTTCGACAGAACGATGGCATCGTGCTCTCGCCCGACGACGTCGCGGCCGCCCGCTCGATCGAGCTCCTCAGGCGAATAGCAGAATGCGGTGCCGTTCCGTTCGACCACTTCGACGACCGACGTCGAGAAGGAGAGGACATCGACCACCACCACGAGATCTCCTCGTCGTGCTGCCAGCAGAGCGGCAGCCACACCCCACTCGACGTGCACTTGCACCCCAGCAGGCCACGGGTCGAACCACCCGTCATCGTTGGGTGCCACGTCGCTGCTGCGCTCCGCCTCATCGGTCACGATGCGAAGCTACCTGCGCACATCCCGCGTTCGCCTGGAGCGACATTCGTGACGCAGCCCGCCCGATCAGGCCGCTACCACGTCTCGCAATTCCCGCCGTCAGACGGGCTGGTCGACGCGTTTGCCCAGGACGGGCTGTTGTCAAGGGCTGGCTTGGTTGGTGATCTTTCCGCCGTGAGGGCCGGGGCCAGGGCCGGTGGTGATGGTCCAGTCGGCGTTGGCTCCTGCGGTGGTTTGGTGGTCGGCAATGACGACAGTGTGCCCTTTTGTGATGAGTTGCTCGATGACGTCGATGACGCGGGAGGTGTCGGTTGGATGGAGGCCTGCGGTCGGTTCGTCGAGGATGATCAGGCCGCTTCCTTTGTTGGGGGTGCGGGCCAAGAGCCGGGCCAGTTTGAGTCGTTGGGCTTCGCCGCCGGAGAGCACGGTGGCTGGTTGGCCGAGTGTGAGGTAGCCGAGGCCGACTTCGTTCAGGTCGTTGAGGATCCGATTGATGGGTTCGTGCTCGAGGGCGGGGGTTTCTCGTGCTTGGTCGACGGTGAGCTCGAGGGTGTCGGCGATGGAGAGGCCGTCGAGGGTGATGGCAAGGACGTGGTCCTGGAAGCGACGGCCCTTGCAGGTTGGGCAGATCGTTGTGATGTTGGGGAGGTAGTGCAGGTCGACGGTGAGTTCGCCGTTGCCTTCGCATGCGTTGCATCGTCCGGAGTTGGTGTTGAACGAGAACGCGGCGTGGTCGAGGCCGGCGGCTGCGGCTTGGGGTCTGTCGGCGTAGAGACGGCGTATGTGGTCGAAGAGCTTGGTGTAGGTAGCGGGATTGGATCGGGCGTTACGGCCGATGGGTGTCTGGGTGACTTGTTCGATCCACCCGATGTGGTCGATACCTGTGACGGTGACGGGCGTGGGTTGGTTGGCGAGTTCTGCGGTTACGGCTTCGGCGGTGGCGGCGAGAAGGGTCGACTTGCCAGAGCCGGAGACCCCGGTGATGCAGGTGTAGCGGCCGAGCGGGATGTCGATGGCGGCGTCGGTGACGTTGTTGCGGCTGATGCCTTCGAGGCGCAGCCAGTCAGGGGCCTCGGGAAGGCGTCGTTGAGGCCTGGTGCGTTGATCGGCTCCGGAGGTGAGGTATCGGCCGGTGACCGAGTCGGGGTTCTTGGCGATGTCTGTTGGGGTGCCGGTAGCGACGAGTTCGCCGCCATGGGTGCCGGCCTTGGGGCCGATGTCGATGACCCAGTCGCATTGGGCGACGATGTCCATGTCGTGCTCGACGATGAGAACGGTGTTGCCACGGTCTCGGAGGTTCTGGAGCACGGTGACGAGTTCATCTCGATCGTTGGGGTGGAGACCGTTGGAGGGCTCATCGAGGATGTAGACGATGCCAGTCAGTCCAGATCCGAGTTGGCCGGCGAGGCGGACACGCTGGAGTTCACCCCCGGACAAGGTCGGGACAGATCGAGAGAGGGTGATGTGGCCGAGTCCGAGGCTGGCGAGGCTCCCGATTCGGGTGTCGATCTCACGCAGTAGCGGCCGGGCGATCTGCTGCTGCAGCTCGCTGATCGTGGCGGGAAGTGTGTTACTCCATTCTGTGAGTTGGTCGACGTCGGCGTTGGCCGCTTCGTGATAGGTGAGCCCGTTGAGGGTGATCGACCGGGCCGCCTCGCTGACACCGGTGCCGGCACAAACCGGGCACGGGGTAGCGGTGAAGAAGGCTCGCCATTTCTGTTTGGCTTTCGGGGTCTTGGCGCTTCGATGCAGCCGCTCGATCTCGGCGACCGCTCCTGAGTGAGGTGCGGTTCGGTTGACGCTCCAGTTCGTTTCGCGGCCGCCACCAGGGATCTCGACAGCGATGTCCTCGTCGGTGCCGTACAGAAAGGCGTTGCGAAACACCTCTGGCAGGTCTTGCCAGGGTGTCGCGAGGTCGATGCCGAAGTGGGCGGCCAGGCCGGGGATGGAGGCGGTATCGAACGAGTTGCCCTTCCGGGTGCGGAGCGTGCCGGCGTAGCCGGAGGCGCCGTCGAGGAGAGACCGTTCGGGGTGGGCAACGATGAGATCCGGGTCGATCTCGAGGTCTCCGCCAACACCATGACATCGTTCACATTGCCCATCGGGGTGATTGGGGTCGAACGCTGTCGACATGTGAGAGGCGTCCCGTTCTCGTAGGCCGTCCTCGTCGAACGCCGGTACGCGGGAGAACATGATGCGGAGCGGGTGACGAGCGCCGACGAGGGAACCAACCGTGGAGTTCGGGTTGCGGTTCGCGCCCTGCTGGTCGACCGCGAGGCTGGCCCCGAGGCCGGTAATGGTGTCGACGTCTGGCCGGTCGTCCGGGA
>CAZYLX010000149.1:0-7079 GCA_964648595.1 uncultured Acidimicrobiaceae bacterium | reverse complement strand
TGGGATCGATCGATTCGAGCAACTTCTTGGATTCGATCGACATCGCATCGGGGACAACGAACTGGATCTTTGAGGACAGCACTGCAGGCACAGCAGCGCGCCAAATCTTGACCGGAGATGACACGGCCGTCATGGCACTGGACACATCCACGATCGCGATCGACCTCACCACAGGCGAGGAGCGTTGGCGTTCGCTGGAGTATGGCCACGGCGACGTGATGCTGCTCACCGGCGACACGTTGCTTGTTCGCCTCGACTTCCAGACGTTCGCCGTGGTGGACGCGAACACAGGTGCAACCCGATGGAGCGGCGGTGTCGCCGGATTCGGCGTCAGGGACGACGGATCCTCGTACTACGTTGTGCCCGTTGGATCGAATCGCTTGTCGAAGGTGAGCCTCGCCGACGGCGGACGGGTCTGGAGTGCTGCGACGTCGATCGACACAGGCGGGCTCACCCTGATCAGCGGCGACACGGTGTATCTCCTGGACGATGGGGAGAACATGGCCGCGCACCGAACGAGCGATGGTCGGCTCCTCTGGTCGATCGAGTCAACGGGCGTCAGCTCCGCAAGTGGAATGTGGGGAGCGGTCGGCTCGGAGGTGCTGGTGATCACCTCTGGGGGGCGCATCAGTGTTTTCGGCTGAGGTTCGTTGCGGCTCGGCCGTGTAGCTTCTTCGAAGGGGGTTTTCGTGGGCTATCGGCTGGGCGTCGATCTCGGAACGACGTACACCGCAGCAGCGGTTCGGCGTGATGGTCAAACCACGATGGCCACGCTCGGGACGCGCATTCCCGAGATCCCGACCGTCATCGCATACCCGGACGACGGTCAGCCCTTGATCGGTGAGGCAGCCGAACGCCGGGCGATGACCGAGCCAGAACGAGTCGCCCGCGAATTCAAGCGCCGGGTAGGGGACCCGGTTCCCTTCATCGTGGCCGGCTCCCCCCGGTCGGCTGAAACGTTGATGGCGCTCGTGCTCAGATCCGTCATCGCCACGGTCAGCAACGCTGAGGGAGCGCCGCCGTCGGAGATCACCGTGACTCATCCGGCGAGTTGGGGCCCGTACAAAACGGCACAGCTGGACCAGATCTTTCAGTTGGCTGGATGCCCCGGCGCCACGACGATGACCGAGCCCGAAGCGGCTGCTCGCCATTATGCAGCCCAGGAACGACTCGAACCGGGGAGCACGATCGCCGTGTTCGACTTCGGCGGGGGAACATTCGACGCCGCAATTCTCCACAACGATCTGGACGGCTCCTATGAGCTCATTGGCGAGGCCCAGGGTCTGGAACGGCTAGGCGGGATCGATCTCGACCACGCCCTGTTTCACCGGGTGGTCGAGCATCTCGAACTCGAGTTGTCCGATCTCGACGACACTCCTGCGAACCGAAACGCAATCGCTCGCCTCCGCAGTGAGTGTGTGACAGCGAAGGAGACACTGTCGACCGACACGGCCACGACGGTCCCCGTCATGCTCCCGGAGAACCACACCGAGGTCCGTCTGACGCGACGCGAGTTCGAAGAGATGATCCGACCTGCTGTAGTCGATGCGATCACCGCAATCGACGGGACAATTTCCGCTGCGGGCCTCGACGCAGAAGATCTGACAGCGATCCTGCTCGTCGGCGGGTCCAGTCGAATCCCCCTGGTTTCGCAGCTGGTGTCTCAACACTTCAACCGCCCGACCCTTGTTGATGCCCATCCCAAACACGCGGTCGCCGCGGGTGCAGCGTTGAGTGTCGAGCCAACGACGATCGTCGAAGCCGCGACTCCACAGGTAGCGGCGGATTCGACCGCATCCACGCCCGTCGCCGAACCCTCGATCTCCCATGAGTCAGCCGTTCCTAGCTTGCTCGCTGAAGCTCCTTCGGCGGCCGAGCCAAGGCATCCGCGAGGGCAAGCAGAACACCTGAGCGTCAAAGCGAAGCGTTCCGTCGGCCCTCGCCTAGGGTTTGCCGTTGCCCTGGTTGCGCTCGTCGCTTCGATCGGCGCTGCGTGGGTGCTCCTTGCGCCAAACAACGAGGAGGAGGCGCCAGCGGGCGAGGCGATGTCCAGCACGACCGCGGTGCCGGCCAGTGCCGAGTCGACCTCGACTACCGCACTCGTCACCACTCCCCCAACGACTGCATCGCCCGTCGCTCAACTCATCGGTGACGACATCGGACGGACTGCATACAACGGAATCGTCCGAGTGGCGTCGCTCCCCGATAGGGGCCCCAGCCAGCCTCCGCAGCTCGCTTGGCAGACCGCTTCAGATCTGTTCACTGGACCGGTGGGACTTGGCGATGCCATCTTCGTTTCCCATCTCGACGAATCCGGAATTCCACACATCGCGGCCCTCGATGCAGATACCGGCACCCAGCTGTGGGTGAGCGATCTGCCACAGGTCGGCACCATCCTCGTGACCGACCAGGTGGTAGTTGTGCACTGGATCCACGGGTTCCGATTCCACGATCCGACGACTGGCGAGCTGATCGATGAGGTCTCCTTACCTTGGAACTTTGGAACCGGCACGGTCTTCATCAGCGCTGCGGATCTGCGCGACGGGCGTATCTATGCTGCCGGGGGCTACGGAGAGGGTGCTGAAGCAACGTCCTTTGTCGTCGCTATCGATCTCGAGACCGGCAAGCCGGCGTGGACACATGAGGATCAGAGCCTCGGCTGGAGTGCCACCGACCAAACGGTGGCGCTCGCAACCGACGGCTCGACCATCGTGCTGGGCGGCCCAAACGCACTGGTTGCGCTCGACAACGAGACTGGGACCGAGCTTTGGCGGTCGTTTGACCTGACCGGCCGCACGGGGTTCCATCTCGATGGTGGTGTTCTGGTCACCTGGCCAGAACCAACAGTGAATCGCGGCGTCGATGCCCGAACCGGGGAGACCATCTGGGAGTTCGTCGAGTCGACATTCCCGAAATATGCGAGCGACGGCACGAACTTCTACATCGTCTCGAACCGTTCCCAGCTGCAGGCTCGTCGACTCGCGACAGGTGACCTCGTTTGGAAAGCGGACGGGCCGAGCGTGTCAGGCCTGACGACGCCGACGATCGCCATCGGTGGCGACATCGTCTATCTCATCCATGAGTCGGGTCCAACGGCGGCCTTCCAGCTGTCGTCAGGGCAACTGATCTGGTCGGGAACACTCGAAGGTCTTTCTGCCGATGCTGGGATCGGTCTTTTCCCCGTGTCCACAGCGAGCGGCCGGCTCCTCGTTCTGCAAGACCAGACGGTGAACGTGTATGGCTGAAACCGCCTTGACCTCGGCTCGCGGACGACCGAGGTGCCACCGTCGCCGGCCGACTAACGTTCGGGTGATGGACGCCCTCGAAGCCCTCAGCCAAGCAAGCACCGAGTTCGAAACTCGCCTCCGACAAGTTGGCGAAGACCAGTGGGATCTGCCAACGCCATGCACCGATTGGACTGTTCGTGACCTGACCAACCACATGCTGCTGGGGACACGGATGGCCGTGCAGCTCCTGGCCGGCGGGTC
Source organism: uncultured Acidimicrobiaceae bacterium (assembly GCA_964648595.1). Taxonomy (GTDB): domain Bacteria; phylum Actinomycetota; class Acidimicrobiia; order Acidimicrobiales; family SZUA-35; genus SZUA-35. The sequence continues at coordinate 3,591 of CAZYLX010000149.1, read as the reverse complement.
ACAGCAGGACGTGGTCGCGGCACTCAGTGACAACTTGATGGCCGACAGCAACGACCCGGTTGCCGACTTCGTCGGCCTTGCGGGCGAGATGCAACAAGGCTTTGCCGCAGCGGGTGGCCTCGATGGCACGGTCGATCACCCGATGGGTCAAATCCCACGCACCATGTTCGTCGGGTTTCGAGTCATGGACAACGCGGCGCACGCTTGGGACCTCGCTCGCGCCATCGGCGCCAGCGAGGAGCTCGACGCCGACGTCGTGAGCTTCCTGTGGGACGACATTCAACCGATGGCGGGAGGCCTCGGCGAGCTGGGAATCTTCGGGGAAAGCGCATCCGGAGATGTCGGCGAGACGGCGCCGCTGCAGATCCGGTATCTCGACCTCATGGGCCGTCGACCATAAACCTGCACTTCCGATCAAGATCTCTCAGACGAGGTCAAGCGGATACGTGGTGAGCGGACGCGGACCGTCTGCGGTGATCACGACCTGTTCTTCCAGCTTGACGGCCTCGGAACCTCCCGGCGGGGCGGCGAGCGCCTCAACGCAGAGCACCATGCCCTCCTCGACTACGCCGTCGTAGCCGCCGCCGGCAAAGTGATCTCGGTTGAGGATCAGGGGGTACTCGTTGCAGAGCCCGATTCCGTGGGCGACCGCTGCGTTGGTGACCGAATGAATGTCGTCGGGCGGCAGGTGGGAGCGGCACGAGATCTCGGCAAAAGAGGCACCGGGTTGCAGCAGCGCCGTGTTGAACTGGAGCTGCTCGAAGGCCACGTCCCACAGCCGCTGTTGGTCCGACGTTGGCGCTGCATCGCCTGCGAGCCAGGTCCTCGACATGTCGACCGAGTAGCCACCGATGCCGATGAGATCGGTATCGAACGCGACGAGGTCACCAGCTTCGATGACCTTGGAACTGCACTCCTGGTACCACGGGTTCGTCCGCTGACCTGACGTGAGGAGCCGAGTCTCGAGCCACTCACCCCCGGACGCAATGTTCTCCCGATGGAGGACCGCCCACGCCTCGTTCTCAGAAACGCCTGGTTCGATCGATCGACGCATCTCGCCGAGACCGGCCTCGCAGGCAGCCACAGCCGTGCCGATGACCTCGATCTCGAGTCTTGTCTTGATCATCCGTGCCCGATTGGCCACCCGCTGGCCGTCGTGCACTCGCACTCCGTGCCGCTGGAGCGCCTCGAGCCCGATCGGGTCGAGGCGGTCAACTGCTAGATCTCGGCCGTCGGTTCCGAGCAGATCGGTGATCTCTGCAGCCCATTGGGCGGCGAACTCTTCGACGCGGCTGCCGCTGACGAAGTCGTACCAGTTGATGGCGGTTCGGACCTCAGCAACATTGGCGTGGTCGTCGGACAGGTGAGCGCATCCTTTGAACTCGAACAGCACGACGGGACCTTCAGCGGGCACGAACGCGTACCGGCAAGGATTGTGCAGCGAGTAGACCTGCATGTTGGACGTGCCGGTGGCGTAGCGGATGTTTGTCGGGTCGTAGAAGAGCCCCGCATCACATCCGGCGGCGACGATCGAGGTCCTCAGCCGTTCGAGACGCGAGGTTTCGAGTTCGGCTGCGCAGTTCACAGAATGAGTCCGTCGTTCTCTGCGAGGCGAGCTTGTTCAGCGAGAAGATGGGCCTCGGTGATCCTGCCGTACACCGAGCGGGTCCGGTCGACCGGACCAATCACTCCGGGTCGATCGGCGTAGGACAGGACAAGCACATGGCGATCGGTAGCGCCGGCCACCTCGGCCACCCGATGGAGCGAGTAGCGACCGAGGAACAGTTGGAGATCGCCCGCCTTTGCCGAAACGAACCGAGGTGAATCGTCGGGATCGCCGGCGAGGACCGCACCGAGGCCATCGAGGTTCTCGTCACCCGGTGCCCGAAGGTTGCGGTGATACTCGAACGAGCCCCCGGAGTCGGGAGGCTGAATCATGATCGTGACCACGTACTCGTTGGTGTCGTAGTGCCATGGATATCGACCACCCGGGGGCAGGATCGTTGCGACAAGCCCGGCCAGCGGGTCGGCGTATTCGAAGATTCGATCCTGGTCGACGATCGCGGCGATGAACGCCTTGAACCGGGCCGACACATAGAGGCGCTGGGCCAGCGAATAGGGCGGGAGCATGTCCCGTGTGACGTGGCCCGCGTTCCACATCATCTTCACGAGACGGGGATCATCGTCGCAGAGGCTCGCTTCGAGGTCGGTGCGGGCATACACGCTGCCGCTGTGTTCGCGAATCGGGACGTGACGGGCAATCGCTGCAATCTCCGAGGCCATGGTCTGGAGGGCGACGTCAGTGAGAAATCCGCCAAGCGCCGCGCTGCCTCGCTCGTGCAACTCGGCCTTCGCACGGTCGACCAAGGCCACCCACGATGCGCTGCCAGGGCTGTCGAGCGGATAGCGACCGAGGTCAACGAGTCCGCCGAGACACCCAACCTCGGGATCGGCGAACACTTCGGCCGGTCTCGATGTGGTGGCTTCACTCAGCGTCGTTTCAGTCACACTCTCAGTAAGCACTACGAACTGAGTCCGCGTCCAACGAATAGATTTGCCCTAACCCCATGCATCTGTTGCATGTATGATGAGTTCGATGGCTCTCCAGCTCGACGTCCGCCACTACGAAACGATCGTTGCAATCGTCGAGCTTGGCACGATGACTGCTGCAGCCCGGGAGCTCAACTCGACCCAATCGACCCTCAGCCACCGGCTGGCCGAGGCCGAACGCCGCCTTGGTGTCCGATTGTTCGATCGTGGTCGACAGCGCCGGCTCACCCCGACGCGCGCTGGGCTCGCCACCCATCAGGCGGCATCACGGGCCCTCAATGAGCTGGGGCGAAACGAGCTCGTTCTTCTCGCCGATCAACCAAACGTCACCTCAGTCGTACGGATCGCCGTCGGCAGCTACGACTGCTTCCATTGGTATCCCTCGTTTCTCGGCCAGTCGCGCATCCGAAACTCCGACGTCGAGGTCCAACTCGTCGTGGTCGGCGACACTCCGGGAGACGCGCTCGCCGCAACCGACGTCGACCTTGTCATCGCACCTGGTTCGCCGAGTGGCACGATCGAACGCCATCCGGCGTTGGATGACGAGCTCGTTCTCGTCGTCGCCCCCGATCACCCGCTCGCCGGCCGCGACTTCGTCGAAGCCCGCGATCTGGTCGGCGAGATCTACCTGACCTACAACTCCAGCCCGACGCCCGGCTTCGAATATGACCGCTTCATCCGTGCCGGCGACGAGTACCCGCGGGTAGTGACCGTCGTGCCACAGACCAGCGCCATCACCGAACTCGTGGCGGCAGGTGCTGGAGTGAGCATCCTCAGCCGGTGGGCGCTCGAGCCCGCCATCGCGACAGGTCGTGTCGTCGACGCACGTTGCGGGCGAGATGGCCTCTCTCTGCCGTGGAGTGTGATCATGCGGAGTACCGAACCCGCAGAATCGGCGACAAGACGCGTCGCCCACGACCTCATCCAATCGCTTCGAACGTCAGAGACGCCGGGTTGAGTTCGGTCGGAAGCTACGGTGTCGCGATAACCCGAGGAGGCTCCATGGCGCAGAACATCATCGACGAAACCCCAGAGATCTGG
>CAZYLX010000148.1:0-7086 GCA_964648595.1 uncultured Acidimicrobiaceae bacterium | reverse complement strand
CCGAGGTCTTTGCCACGTTGCTCGGCGTTCCGATCACGAACATCGCACCGATGCCTACCAACCCGGGCGTGGCGATCGAAAGTGCGGCGGTCGTCGTCATCCTCGGCTCAGACACGACAGTCTGACCAGCCTCGCTACGACAAGACAGTCTCAGCTGCGGGATCTCCTGCGCCGTCGTGCGGCGTCGATGGCACGAGCCGAGCCGATCACGACCTGGAGTCGTTCGAACATCGGTTCCTTGCCGAGTGCCTCATCGCTGAGTTCAGGAGCAAAGGCTTCGATCAGCGCGCTCACGCTGACGCCCTCTTCCGCTGCGAAATCATGCCAACGATCGTGGGCCTCGACCGAGACGAAGGCATGAATCGCCTTGCGAGAGATCGGCTGCGTCATGGGGGGATGATAGGCCCGACCTACCGGACAACTCGAAGCGCGCGAACGAGCCAGCCCGGCTCGACAACCCGATCATGGGCTGATGTCGAGTGGCGGAGCCGGCAGATCGCCGGCAACGAGGCGAGGCAGGATGGCGGGAAGACACGCTGGCAAGAACGGCTCACTGGTCGCCAGCACTTCGTCGAGCGTCCACCAGCGAGCGCCGCGAAAGGCCAGCGCTTCGAGGTACTCCAAGCCCTGCGGTGCCCGGATCTCAGTCTGCTCGGTCCATGCAACATGCAGGACCTCATCCTGCTCGAAATCATAGCCACCGAACGAGAACTCGACGTACTGGGTGTAGACGATCGGGCCCACTTCAGCCTCATCGATGCCGGCCTCCTCGTGGAGCTCGCGGGCAACAGCGTGCTCCGAGGCCTCTCCTGGGTCGATGCCTCCACCGGGGATCTCCCACCATGGCGGCTTCGTCGAGTCGTTCGGGTCGATGGCATTGATCAAGAACACTCGACCGTTCGGATCGAGCAGGATCACGCGGGCTGCTTGTCTACGAAGCGTCCATGCCATCGGAGCACCGTAGGCGCAGACTCGCACGGCAGCGAACGAACTGGCACCATGCTGCGATGCCCGCTCCCGATCCGCTCGCCGGCCTCCGCATCCTCGATTTCTCGAGAGTGGTTGCCGGCCCCTTCGCAACGAGAATGCTGGCCGATCTCGGCGCTGACGTCGTCAAGGTCGAGCCGCCGGAAGGTGACCTCACGCGGCTTTGGGGCAAGAGAACTGCCGGCCTGACCGGCTTCTACACCCAGCAGAATGCGGGTAAGCGAAACATCTGCGTCGACATGAAGGCCGACGGCGCCCGCCAACTGCTGCTCGACATGGCGACGAAGGCCGACATCATCGTCGAGAACTACCGGCCCGGCGTGATGCAACGTCTCGGCTTGGCGTACGACGACTTCGCGGCGGTCAACCCCGGCGTGATCATGCTGTCGATCTCGGGGTTCGGCCAGACCGGGGCCGCGTCGTCACGAGCTGCCTTTGCTCCGATTCTGCACGCCGAATCGGGGCTTCTCGGCCGACAGGGGCGATTCGACGGAACCAAGCCCAGCGATCCAATGCTCTCCATTGCCGACACGAACGCATCGCTGCACGGCCTGGTCGCTGTGCTTTCGGCGCTGCACCTCCGGGCGTCGACCGGGCTCGGCCAGCACATCGACATGGCCATGCTGAACTCGATGACGGTCACCGACGACTACGCCCATCACGCCCTCGACGAAGAACCGATCGTTCGTCTCGGGGGAGTGGCCTGGGCCACACAACACGGCAATCTGCTTGCTGCAGGAAACGAACGGGCTCAGTGGTATCAGCTCACCCAGGCCGGATTCGTGCAGGACGGCCTCAGCCCCGACGCGAGCCTCGACGAGAAGATCGCGACCCGCCAACAGGTGTTGGAAGACTTCTACGCCTCGTTCGACAAGCGAACTGATCTGATCGCAGCGCTCGACAAGGCCAACATCGCATGGGCCGACGTTCGTCAGCCCGAAGACGTCTTCAATACCGATATGGCCAACGATCGTCGATTGTCCGTCGCCGTCGACGACCGTGCAGGTGGCCAGCGTCGCGTCGTCCAATCGCCATACCACTTCAGCAATGCCCGCTCCGAGGTCCGAGCCGGGGCACCGTTCCGGGGCGAACACAACGCTGAGATCCTCGCCGATTGGCTCGACCTCGAAACAGACGCGGTTGTTGCTCTCGAGCAGTCACAGGTGTTGCTGGCTGAGGAACGACCGTGAGCGACCTATCTCCGTATCTCGAGTTCACGTCCGAGCAATGGGGCAGACTCCGAGCATCCACGCCGTTGAGCTTGTCCGAGGCCGATCTCGAGCGACTGCTCGGTATCAACGTCGAGCTGAGCCTCGACGAGGTCGCCGAGATCTTCCTTCCACTGTCCCGGCTCCTCAACCTCTACGTCGGCGCCTCACAGGAGCTGTACCGGGCCAGCGACACGTTCCTGGGCCACCTGCCGGCCAAGGTCCCATACGTGATCGGCATTGCCGGATCGGTGGCGGTCGGAAAATCGACAACGGCTCGCGTGCTTCAGGCCTTGCTCGACCGATGGCCCGATCATCCCAAGGTTGATCTGGTCACCACAGACGGGTTCCTCCATCCGAACAGTGTTCTCCAAGAGCGGAATCTCATGGCCCGCAAGGGGTTCCCCGAAAGCTATGACCGGCGTCGTCTGCTCCAGTTCATGTCCGACATCAAGTCCGGGTCACCGAGAGTCGACGCCCCGGTCTACTCACATCTGACGTACGACATCCAGCCCGGAGAGGTGGTCACCGTCAAGCAGCCAGACATCGTGATCGTCGAAGGCCTCAACGTGTTGCAGACCGGAATCGCCGACGGCGAGCACCCTCTGTTCGTTTCCGACTTCTTCGATTTCTCGATCTACGTCGACGCCGATGTCGCCGACATCCGTCGCTGGTACGTCGAGCGGTTCTTCACCCTGCGCGAAACCGCATTCAAGAACCCAGACTCGTTCTTCCATCGCTTCTCGACGTTGACCGACGAGGAAGCGACCGAGACCGCCATTGGGATCTGGACCGACATCAACGAACGAAACCTGATCGACAACATCCTGCCAACACGAGAGCGAGCCGACCTCGTACTGCGCAAGGGGAGCGACCATCGCATTCGCCAGGTGAACCTGAGGAAGCTGTGAGCGGCCAGACCGCCGATCCCATGGATTCACGTTCCGACATCGTCGTGATCACAGGTGGCTCCTCCGGCATGGGCGCTGCGTCGGCTCAACTCTTCGCCGAGCAGGGAGACACCGTCATCGTCGTCGACCTGGCCGGAACGGCTGGCGATCACACCGTGATCGGCGATGTTTCAGACTCAGCGTTCTGCGACACAACGCTGGACCGCATCGTCGCCGAGCATGGCCGGATCGATGTGTTGGTCAACGCGGCAGGCACGATCCACCGGGCGAGCGCCAGCGGCACCAGTGACGCCGACTGGGATCGAGTGATGAGCGTGAACGTCAACGGCACGTTCTTCATGTCAAGAGCCGCTGTCCGCCACATGACAACGGCGGGGCGCGGAGCGATCGTGAACTTCGGTTCGATCTGGGGCGGCGTCGGCGCCGCCGGCGTCACGGCGTACTGCGTCTCCAAGGGTGCGGTGCACCAGCTCACTCGGGCCATGGCGCTCGATCACGCCGAGCATGGCATCCGCATCAATGCCGTCGCTCCAGGTGAGGTCAACACCCCGATGCTTTCGTCGCAGCGAGCGACGCCGCCAAGCGCTGCCGATCTGCAGGCAATGGCAGAAGCAACAATCCCGGTGAAGCGGTTGGCTGAACCAACAGAGATCGCGGAAATGGTCGTCTTTCTCGCTTCAGATCGGGCCAGCTACATGACCGGGGCGATCGTGCCGGTCGACGGCGGCTACACCGCACGCTGACAGCGCCTCAGACCAGGCCTGTCCCTGCCGATGTTCAGGGCAGGACGGAACGGCAGTGATGCCGATCTTGTCCAGTAACCTGGCTTGTCTTCCTGAGGAGTGAGCGTTGCCCGACATCTGGCCTGGAAATGCATACCCACTCGGGGCAACCTGGGATGGGTCTGGCACCAACTTCGCCGTCTTCTCCGAGAACGCGACTCGTATCGAGCTGTGCCTCTTCGACGAGGACGGCGTCGAGACGCGAATGGACCTCCCGGAGGACACCGCGTTCGTGCACCATGGATACCTGGCGGGTATCGGCCCTCGTCAGCGATACGGCTTCCGGGCCCATGGTCCATGGGATCCGAGCCATGGCAAACGCTTCAATCCGGCCAAGCTCCTGCTCGACCCCTATGCCCGCGCCATCGAGGGCGAGGTCACCTTCGACCGCGCTGTCTATGACCACCTGGCCGACGACCCGAACCATCCCGATCCGACCGACAGCGCGCCATTCGTTCCGCGCTCAGTTGTCGTCAGCCCCTACTTCGACTGGGGAATCGATCGCCGGCCGAAGCGGACCCGCCAGGACACCGTGCTCTACGAGGCCCACGTCAGAGGCCTGACCAAGTCGCACCCTGATGTGCCGGATGAGCTCCGGGGCACGTATGCCGGCATGGCCCATCCAGCAATCATCGATTACTTGAAAGACCTCGGTGTCACTGCCATCGAACTGATGCCCGTGCACCAATTCCTGGAAGAGCAGTTTCTGAGCGATCTCGCACTCACCAACTACTGGGGCTACGCCAGCATCGGCTACTTCGCTCCCCACAACGCGTATTCAGCGTGGGGCACCAGAGGCGAGCAAGTACAGGAATTCAAGCATCTGGTCCGCTCGCTCCATGCCGGCGGCATCGAGGTCATTCTCGACGTCGTCTACAACCACACCTGCGAAGGCAACGGCCTCGGTCCGACCTTCTGCCACAAGGGCCTCGACAACTCGAGCTACTACCGGCTCAGCCCGGAAGACGGTCGCTACTACGTCGACTACACCGGCACGGGCAACACGTTGAACGTCTCGCATCCGAACGTGCTGCAGCTCATCATGGACTCGCTGCGCTACTGGGTCGAGGAGATGCACATCGACGGCTTCCGCTTCGACCTTGCGTCATCGTTGGCCCGAGACGCACACCATGTCGACCAGTTCGCCGCATTCTTCGACATCATCCATCAGGACCCTGTGCTCCGCCAGGTCAAGCTGATCGCCGAACCCTGGGACGTCGGCGAGGGCGGATACCAAGTGGGGCGCTTCCCGCCCCTCTGGTCGGAGTGGAACGGCCGCTACCGCGACACGATACGCGACTTCTGGCGGGGTGAGCCCGGATCCCTGGGCGATTTCGCATCCCGATTCACGGGGAGCTCAGATCTCTACGAGAAGAACGGTCGTCGTCCGTCAGCAAGCATCAACTTCGTGACGGCCCACGATGGGTTCACGCTCGCCGACCTCGTGTCATACAACGAGCGGCACAACGAGGCGAACGGTGAGGAAAACCGCGACGGCGAATCCCACAACCGCTCATGGAATTCCGGCGAAGAGGGCCCGACCACCGACTCCGAGATCGTTGAACGCCGACGCCGACGCCAACGAGCGATCATGGCCACCATCTTGCTCTCACAAGGCGTACCGATGTTGCTGGCCGGCGACGAGTCCGGACGCACACAGCGCGGCAACAACAACGCGTACTGTCAGGACAACGAGCTGTCGTGGGTGTCGTGGGATGACATCGACACCGACTTGTATGACTTCACCAAGCGGGTCATCGCGCTGCGAACGGACCACCCGGTCTTCCGGCGCCGGCGGTTCTTCGAAGGAGCGTCGCCCCTGAAGGGCGATCTCGGCGACATCGGTTGGTTCACCCCCGAGGGTGCGGCAATGGCTCAGACGAACTGGGAGCGGCCACTCCAGCGCTCGATCGCCGTGTATCTCAACGGGCATGGCCTCCCGTCACAGGGCGAACGAGGCGAACCGATCACCGACGCCTGCTTCCTCGTGCTGTTCAATGCCAACGACGGCGATCGTCGCTTCTCGATTCCCCCGGAGCTGTCGGAGCGCATCTGGACGCTCGAACTCGACACGTCCGATTCAAAGGCCAACGGAACACCGGTGCTCGGCAGCCTGTCCGTTCCTTCATGGTCAGTCGTTGTCTTGATCGACGGTGACAACCGATGAGCGAATCGATTCTCTTCGCAACGGCCGAACTGTCACCGCTGGCACGGGTCGGGGGATTGGCGGAGGCCACCTCTGGGCTGGTGCGGGCACTCCGCAATGCCGCTGTCGACGTGACCCCGGTGTTGCCCGACTACGGCGGCATCCCGCTCACAGACGAGAGCTCGTGGGAGCTTCCGATGCCGTCGTGGGCCGGCCCTGCCCGCGCCCGCCGCGGTACCGCCGAAGGCGTCGGCGACCTGATTCTCGTCGACTTCCCAGGGGTTGCCCGGCCCCATCCCTACGTGGATCCTGCAACCAACGAGCCCTGGCCTGACAACGACAGCCGCTTCATCACCTTTGCGGCCGCAATCGCCGCGCTCACCGAGCAGCTCGAGCCGGACGTCCTCCACCTCAACGACTGGCACACGGCCAGCACTGTCGGATTTCTCGCCTCGCCGCCTCCCGTCGTCCTCACCATTCACACGCTCGGCTATCAGGGCGTCACGGATGCTTCGTGGCTCGGCCGCTGGCCAATCGAGCCGTGGAGATTTGCTTGGTACGACGTGGCCAATCCGCTGGTCGGCGCGATCCGATCGGCCGACGCGATCGTCGCTGTCAGTCCGAACTACGCAGCGGAGATTCTTCGGCCAGAGACCGGCATGGGCATGCACGACGAATTGGCCAGACGGGGCGACGCCCTGGTCGGAATCCGCAACGGCATCGACGTTTCGGTCTGGAACCCCGAAAGCGACGAGATCCTGCCGACCACCTACGACTTCGCCGGTGTGAAGAACGGCAAGAAGGCGGCGCAAGCAGTCCTCCTCGATCGGGCAGGCTGGACCGACGACAAGTCGTCACTCATCTCGGTCGTCTCTCGCCTCGTCGACCAGAAGGGGATGGACCTGATCGTCGGACTGGTTCCGTACCTGCGAGGGATCGGCGCGAGAATGTTCCTTCTCGGTTCAGGGACACCGGAGATCACACACGACATCCGATCAGCCGCCGACGCGCACCCCGATAGCGGTCTGCTGGCCGTGCTGACGCTCCACGCG
>CAZYLX010000147.1:0-7089 GCA_964648595.1 uncultured Acidimicrobiaceae bacterium | reverse complement strand
AAGCGACGTCGGAGCCCTCGTCCTGTTGGGGTAGCGGGTGCGTGGTCCACCAGGAACAGAGACTACGCCCGATGTCGCTGCGCAGTACGGTGACCCCATGTCCGTCCTTGTTGCCACCCATGATCTCTGCTGGCTGCACAACCCAGGCGAGGGTCATCCGGAACGTCCGGATCGGCTCACTGCCGTGCGGCACGGAATTCGCGCCGCCGGGCTCGACGAAGCGGTGACGTGGCTGGAAGCCACGGACGCGCCTCGCGAAGCCTTGGAGCGCGTCCATCCTGCGCAGGTGCTCGATGATCTCGTTCTGCGCTGCGCTCGGGGTCCGATGGCGATCGATCCTGACACCCATGTGTCGTCGGACTCTGCTGCTGCGGCGTTCAAGGCGGCAGGCGCCGGCTTGAATCTGATTGCTGCGCTCGATCGTGGTGAGGCAGACGCTGGTTGGTCGGTGGTGCGGCCGCCCGGCCACCACGCGTTGCCGTCGCGGCAGATGGGATTCTGTCTGGTCAACAACGTTGCGGTGGCAGCACGAGCCCTGGCTGAGCGTGGCGAGCGAGTGGCGATCGTCGACATCGACGCCCATCACGGGAACGGCACGCAGGACATCTTCTACGACGACCCGACCGTGCTGTTCGTCAGCCTGCATCAGTACCCGTGGTATCCCTATACAGGGGCGCCCGACGAGGTGGGCGCAGGCAGTGGGCGCGGATTCAATGTGAATGTTCCGATGCCGGCAGCGGCCACGGGAGATGCCTACCGCCTCGCGTTCGACGCAGTCGTCTTGCCGGCGCTGGCGCGGTTCAGCCCGACATGGATCCTCGTTTCGGCCGGGTTCGATGGGCATCGGGCTGATCCTCTGACCGAGCTGTCGCTCACGTCTGCGGACTACTCGGATCTTGTGATCGAGCTCATCGAGCTCGTGCCGGCCGGCCGGCGCCTGCTCTTCCTGGAGGGCGGATACGACTTGCAGGCGCTGTCCGATTGCAGCGGGGCGGTGACGGCACGGTTGATGGGGGAGTGGTTTCGGCCGGAGACACCTTCGGTTGGCGGTCCCGGCGCCGGGTCGATCGAGGCCATTCGACGGTTGCACTTCGACGGCGGCCCTGGTGATCACTGAACGATGACGACCGAGTCGGTGGCGACGCAGGAGTTCGAACGTCTGCGCGTGCTGATCGAGCCGACGGCGAGCCGGTTGAAAGCGAAGGGCCATTCGCTGTTCTTCGTCGGCGGGATCGTTCGCGATCTGCTGTTGGCGGCTGATGGCGAGGGTCCAGCTGACTTCTCCGATGTCGATCTCACGACCGACGCACGTCCGAGGGCCATCAAGACGGCCATCAGCAGTTCTGCTGAGTCGATCTGGACGCAAGGTGAGCGGTTCGGGACGATCGGAGCAATGGTCGGTGATCATGCGTTCGAGATCACGACCCACCGAGCCGAGTCATACGATCCGATGTCTCGCAAGCCGGTGGTGAGTTTCGGTGACGATCTCGAGACCGACCTGTCGCGGCGCGACTTCACGATCAATGCAATGGCGATCGATGTGTCCACCGGGGAACTCTCTGATCCGTTCGGTGGCCGAGCTGATCTGTGGGCTCATCGGCTGCGAACGCCGCTCGATCCCGAGACGTCGTTCACCGATGATCCGCTGCGGATGCTTCGGGCGGCTCGCTTCATTCCTCGATTCGGTCTTGTGGCGTCGCCGAATGTCTTGGTCGCAGCGATCGCGCTGGGTGATCGTTTGTCGATCGTTTCCGGTGAGCGGATCCACGACGAGTTGGAGAAGTTGTTGGCCTTGCCGTCGCCTGCTTCGGGCCTCCATTTCTTGCTCGAGGCCGGTCTGTTGAGCCAGCTCGGTTTGGTATCGGCGGCCGGGGTGCTCGATCGCATTGCTGCTCTTCCGTCGGCGCGAGCTCGGCGTACCGGCCTCCTGTTGGCTCTGGCAGAAGCGGATGTGCTGACATTCCTGGAGTCACTTCGGTACTCGAACGCGCATCGACACTCGACCAAGCGGTTGCTGGCCGGAGCTCGGTTGTTGGCCAGCAGTTGGACATCGGAACCTTCCGAGTCGTTGTTGCGGCGGGTTGCCGTCAGTGCTGGATCGGGGGCCATGGAGGATGTGGTCGCGCTGGCGTCGCTGGCTGGCCTCGACGAGGTTGATGTCGATTCCTGTCTTGACGCGCTGGCCGGGTTGCGGGAAGCCGAGGATCTCGATGATCACTCGTCTCCCTTGGAGGGCGCAGAGATCATGCGGTTGTTGGGAATTCCCTCCGGTCCGGCCGTTGGTGATGCTGTGCGATTCCTCGAGCGTCTTCGCATCGAGCGTGGTCCGTTGACCGCGGACGAAGCTCGAGCCGAATTGTCGGGGTGGGCGGCCGAACCCTCGTAGTGGTGGCGTCCTGACTACGCTTGGCGGATGCCTCGTTGGTCTCCGAACGCGACTGCCACGGTCAGCTATCGCCTGGCGAAGCAGCGCGTCGTCGATTCGGTGGAGCGTGGAATCCGAGCGCAGCATGAAGTGTGCGACGCCCAACCCGAGCTCCGCCGGGTCGCTCATCATCACTCGGTGGCGATTGCCGAAGACTGCCCGATCTGCGAGGGCGACGATCTCGTGGCGGTCACCTTTGCGTTTGGCTCTGGTCTGCCGAAGGCCGGGCGTTGTGTCGCCGATCGCTCTGAGTTCGACAAGCTGCGACGTCGTGGGAAGCCGTCGACGATCTACTTGATTGAAGTCTGTCGGCAGTGTTGGTGGAATCACATGCGCGAGTCGTTCGAACTGAACGGCTCGGAGGCCGCGGCGAGCTGATCGCACGAAGGTCCTAGGATCTTCGACTTCGCTTTCGAAATGACGCTCATGCCCTCCCAACGCTTCGCCTTCCTCTCCGGCCCTGGCCGGACCAAGAATCGCCGCCGGAACCCGATCTGGCGTTTTCGGCGCGTGCTGTTCTTGCTCGGCTTGTTGGGTGTCGGCACGATGCTGGGCGGGATCGCGGTGTTGAGCCGCGAGGAGCTAAAGCCGCTGGCCGATCTTGAATCCTTGGCTCAGACGTCATACCTCTGCACCGCAGATGTGACGACCGAGTGCAACGCCGACAACGCAACTGCTCAGTTCGCGGCTGGCGAGGACCGGATCATCGTCACCTACGACGAGATTCCTCAGGTGTTCATCGACGCTGTTGTTGCGACCGAGGACGGCGACTTCTTCAACCACGAGGGTGTCGACCCGTGGGGCATCGCCCGCGCTGCCTATCGCGACATCCGCAACGAGGGTGTGCAGCAGGGTGGTTCGACCATCACCCAGCAGCTGGTGAAGATCGAGCAGCTGACGCCCGAGCGGTCGATCACCCGGAAACTGAAAGAGGCGACCCTTGCCATCAAGCTCGAACGGGAGCTCGACAAGGAAGAGATCCTCACCCGCTATCTGAACATCATCTATTTTGGGCGAGGTGCGTACGGGATCGAGGCCGCGGCGCAGGCCTATTTCGACAAGGAAGTCGGCGAGTTGACGTTGGCCGACTCAGCGTTGTTGGCCGGCCTCATTCGTGCGCCATCGACCGCCGACCCGCAGAGCGCCCCCGACGAAGCGGCCCGTCGCCGTGCGACGACGCTTGACCTCATGGTCAAAGAAGAGATGATCACCCAGGCGGTGGCCGGCGCGGCGAAGACCGAAGACTTCTCGACCGTTGTGGGGAGTCCGGTTCGTGAAGGTCAGGGAGAGATCCGTGGGGCGCCCGGTACGGCATATGTGGTCGAGGCGGTGCGCCAACAAGTTGGTCGCATCGATGGCCTGCCGAACGGTGGCATCTACACGGGCGGCTACCGGATCTACACGACGTTGGATCCTCGTTTGCAGGCAGTCGCCTACAACACGATCGAGGGTTTCAACTTCCCTGATGACGGTGGGCCCGATGCGTCAATCGTTGCGATCGATGAACGGGGGCTCGTTCGGGCGATGGTCGGTGGTCGTGATTTCGCCGAGTCTCAGGTGAATCTTGCGTTGGGCCGCGAGGGTGGCGGATCGGGTCGCCAACCGGGGTCGTCGTTCAAGCCGTTTGCTCTCGCCGAGGCGATCGAGCAGGGAATCTCGGCCCGCTCGTATTTCTCTGCGCCGACCGTGGTCGAGATCCCGGAAGCGAATGACGGTGCGACCTGGACCGTTCGTGGTGGTGGCAGTTCCGAGGGGTATCGAGATCTGATCGATGGTCTGCGGGTGTCATCCAACGTCGTCTACGCCCAGTTGATGGTCGAGGTGGGGCCGCGCTCGGTTGTTGAGATGGCCAACCGGCTCGGTGTTTCGGCAACGTTGCCGATGGTGAATGCCCTCGTGCTCGGCTCGGGCGAGGTCTCGGTGCTCGACATGGCGGCGGGGTACAGCACCATCGCCAATCAGGGCATCAAGTACTCGCCCATCCTGATCCAGAAGATCGAGAACGCCGACGGTGAAGTCGTGTGTTGGTATCCGGTCGATGGCGTCTGTCAGGCATCCGAGGGTCGAGCCGGTGAACCTGTGCTCGATCCGAACATCGCCAATCAGGTCACCTTCGCTATGCAAGGTGTTGTCGATGGGGGCACGGGGCGAGCTGCCGCGGTGCCCGGAATAGCGGTTGCCGGCAAGACCGGTACCACCCAGGATGCGAAAGATGCCTGGTTTGTTGGATACACGTGTGATCTGACCGCCGCCGTGTGGATGGGTTACGCCGGTGGCCCTGGTGAGCCCGTGGTCCCGATGCAGAACTACCGAGGGCTCGACGAAGTACACGGCGGTGACTTCCCAGCCCAGATCTGGTCTGAGTTCATGACCAATGCTCTGGCGATCGGTGATCCCGAGCTTGTCGCGGGGTGTGCGTCGTTCCCCCCGCCGTCGAGCTTTGACGGAATCGAGATGAACACCGATCTGTCGACGACGACGCTGCCGCCGTGTGCCGGGCTCGGCCCGACCGAAACGTCCATCGTCGATCTCGGCGACGGCTCCACCTCGATCGCCACGTTGGCTCCGCCGGCCACCGATCCATGTGAACCACCAACCACTCTCGAGGGTGAGACGACAACCACCCCGCCCGGCGACTCGACAACAACCGCCGAGGGTGACAGCGAGGGTGGCGACACAACGACGTCGACCGACGGCGGCAGCACCACGACCGACACGACCGTGCCCGCCACCACGACCGAATCCACTGCAGCCGCCGACGGCTAGCCGTGCAGCGTCACGGTGTTACCGGCGCAAATCGCGCCGGGCCTGATCACGCTTGCATACCAGCGGCTCGATCCTGGGTGGATGTCATGATCCATTCTGTCGATCTGGCGGTCAATGAACCAGGCGGCGTTGTTGGAGCACGGAACGGTGGGCAGGCTGAGCTGACACTCGACAGCGCCGATCGTGAGTCGCATCCCGCCTCGAAGCGTCGCCCAGTCGATACCGCCGATCGTGACGTTCTCACCGGCCGCCCCGGCGAAGATGGGGTGGCCTTCGCCGACCAGTTCGGTGATGACCTCGACGCTCCACAGACACAGCGCTTGCCAGGGGCGACCGTGGTGCACGCGGGCGTTCTGCGAATCGGTGGCCAATCCTCGGACGCCAACCTCTGCCCTCTCCACTGGGAGCTTCGGGACGCCGCCGCTGGAGGCGCTCAGCTGGCTCACGGTCCCGCGCTGTTTCGGGCCAGCGGCTCGGTCGCTGGCTGCCCCGAGGAGGTGGTGCCACAGCTCGTGAACGGCGTCGACGGGGTTGCTATCGAGGTCGAGTGTCAGTGGCGCGGCACCCCACTCGGTAGCGAATTGGTCGGCCAACTCGAGGGTCTTTGCCGTGTCGAGCTCATTCCATTGGGCGGGTTCGAAGCCGCAGGTTGCACAGATGCCGCTCGCTCGGTCGGTCGTCATGGTGACAGTCTGGCCGCTCACCCGTAGGGCCGCCGGGGCCCGGTGTCGGGAGACGCGTGTGTGAGGTCCGAACACGTGTCGAAACCGCGCGATGGTGCGCGACTCTGACACGGGCCGATTCCGATACGGCGCAACTCTTTGGCGCGTCCTCTTGCTCGGGTCTCCATGAGCTCAGGGACCAAGTGCCCTATGGAAGTGTTCGGCCTGCTTTCATGCTGGACCGCGCTGGGTCTCGCAAGAGCAGACGTCTGGCGTTCGATGACGAAAGAGGGTCAGGTGTCCGAGACGAAGGACGGCGTGCTGTCCATTCAGAATCTCGAGGTGGTCTACAGCGATGTGATCCTCGCTGTTCGCGGCGTGAGTCTCGACATTCCCAGTGGCGCGATCGTGGCGTTGCTTGGTGCAAACGGAGCAGGCAAGACCACAGTGCTGCGGGCCATCAGCGGGCTGCTCCCTACCCATCGTGGTCGGATCACCAAGGGTTCGATCATGCTCGGCGGTGTCGACATCGGCAGCCGGTCTTCAGCGAGCGTCGTCGGTCACGGGTTGGCGCAGGTGATGGAAGGCCGTCGTATCTTCCCCGACCTCACGGTGCAGGAGAACCTGCGGGCCGGCGCGCTGGTACATCGTCCCGGACGCGACGAACTCGAAGCGGCCTATGAGAGGGTGCTCGAACTGTTCCCCGTACTCAAGGACCGCTGGGATGGTTCGGCGGGGTACCTCTCGGGTGGCGAACAGCAGATGCTGGCGATCGGGCAGGCATTGATGTCGAAGCCCCGCATGTTGTTGCTCGACGAGCCGTCGCTCGGACTCGCCCCGCGGATCATCGAGCAGATTCGTGATGTCATCAAGGACATCAACAGAGACGGCACAGGCGTCCTACTCATCGAGCAGAACGCCCAGATGGCGCTGTCCATCGCCGACCACGCCTACATCCTCGAGAACGGCAAGGTTGCCAAGGCCGGCCCGGCCGACGAGTTGCGCGATGACAAGGACATCCAGGAGTTCTACCTGGGCATGAGGCAAGGCGGCCGGACTCGACTCAACGAGGTCAAGAGCTACCGGCGACATCGGAGTTGGAGTTCTTGATGGTGACGAATGTAACCAACGGCAGCGATGTGCTGCTCGATGTTCGAGACGTCTCGCTCTCCTTCGGAGGAGTTCACGCGCTGACCGACGTCAGCTATCAGGTCAGCGAAGGCGAACTGTTCGCGG
>CAZYLX010000146.1:0-7097 GCA_964648595.1 uncultured Acidimicrobiaceae bacterium | reverse complement strand
TCAGCAACCGAGCCTGTCAAGGGGCTGACGACCGACGCCAACAGAGGACCAGGAATGAAGGCCAGGCCGACAACAGAGATGTCCTGCTGCCAGAAATCCTGGAGCACGATCGAATTCACGAGAGCGCCGGAGGTGAAGGCGAACCCGTAGAACGCAACACCGGCACTCGTGCTGGCGAACGAGCGGAAGGCAAACAGGTCCAGGTCGAGCAGGGGCTCGGGGTGCACGCGTGAACGGCGAATCAGAACCGGAAGCAAGGCAAGACCGACCACGATCAACGCCCAGACCCGAGGATCACCGAATCCCCACTGTTCGCTCTGCACGATGCCGAACATCACAGACGCAACGGCAAGGGTGCCGATCAACACACCAACAACGTCGATCCGCCCCGTGGCGTTCGGGTCCTTCGACTCGCGCAAGAATCTCGGCGCAACGAGCAGGACCACGAGTGAGAGCGGCACATTGATCAAGAAGATGGCTCGCCAGTTGAACGCTTCGATCAGCACCGACCCAAGCGCCGGGCCAACGACCGCTCCGAGGGCTCCGGTCGCACCAGCGAACCCGATGGCTGTGCTCCGCCGGGCCGGGGGGAACTCGGGAAGCATCACGGCAAACGATGAAGCGGCAACCACGGCCCCTCCGACTCCCTGCACCAATCGAGCGGCGATCAACAACTCAACCGACCCGACAACACCGCAGAACAACGAGCCGAGCATGAACACGAAGACGCCAGGGATGAACACCTTCTTCCGGCCGATGCTGTCGGCCAAGCGGCCGGCTGGGAGAAGCAGCGCCCCGACCATGATGTTGTAGCCAGAGATGATCCAGCTGAGCGTCGCCCGATCAGTCGACAGATCCTCCTCGATCGACGGGAACGCGACGTTGACCGCCGAGATGTCGATGACCACGAGGAACGTGACGAGGGTGGTGACGGCCAACGCCAACCAGGCTTGCCGAGTGATCGTGGTGTCGACCATCGAAGTAGGTGTTGTGGTCACGCGATCACCGTCGATCCGATCGACGAGCGCACGGCGTCCAGGCGCAGAGGCATCGGCGGACACTACAGACAAGCAACGCCCGAACCCGACTCCGGCTATCGCCGATCTAGACCTACTGCTCCCAGCCGACGCGAACGAGGCCGGCTCGGGCCGCGATCACAACAGCCTCCAGCTGCGACCGGGCGCCGAGCTTGGAAAGAATCGATGCAATGTGATTCCGGCTGGTGTTGAGGGAGAAGAAGAGCTCTTCCGCGATCTCGGCTGCGTTCCGGCCAGAGGCCAGCAGGGCGAGCACATCGGACTCGCGACTCGTCAGGCTCGCTCCCTGATCAGCCAAGCCGCTGCTCAGCACCTCGGCGAGCACGTCGTTCGGAAAGACAGCCCCGCCTCGACCCACCGTGAGGACCGCAGCGATGACCTCGTTCAGCGATCGGCCCTTGCTGATGAACCCACTGCAACCCGCCTCGAGTGCTGCGGTGACGCCTCGCACATCGCCGGTGCCGCTCGTGAGCAAGACCCGAGCGTTGAGCCTGCGGGTGATTTCGCCGACGACGTCGGTGCCAATCTCGGTACCGAGCTCGAGATCGGTGACCAGGACATCCATCTCGATTGACTCCGAAGCCTTCTCCAGATCGGCGAGGTTCGTGAAGCTGCCAACGACCTCGATCTGGTCGGAACTGGCGAGGCCCATCGAAATGCTCTCCAGCAGGAGGAGATGATCGTCGACGATGCCTACCCGAACCGTGTCCATGCAGCATCAATCTACGTGATCAATTCTCACTAGTGACGATCAGACGGTTTTGGGGTGTTGACGGCGTCGTCGAGATGTCATCGTTGCCGAAGTGCCCCAAACCTGTCGTGTGTCATCGGCCCGGTTCCACACATCGGGAATAGATTCGTTCGGCCCCGGTGGCCGCGCCGTTTCCGATGCGCTGGCTGAGCTGGTCGGCGACGACTTCGTGATCGTCGAGATCGAACGCGACGAAGGGCGATTCAGCCTGGTGATCGATGCCGAGTGGGTTCGATTTGCTCAGCTCGTCGGCGATACCGATCAAGACTTGGTCGACGCAGTCGAACTGCCTCGTTCGATTCTTCGTGCCGTCATCACCGGCTGGAGCGACGATTGGTGGCGAGCAACCGACGAACTCGAGATCCAAGACAGTGCAGACAACATTCCGCACCTTCGATTGACGAGTCTCCGCCCCTCGTCAGCCGACGCCGACAGGAGAATCCCTCGCTCCTGACATCAGCTCGACTCCGTCTTCACCGGCGGAGTCGACGCTGATCGGCGACCGTCTTTCCCGCGCCCCAGCCGTTCTGCTCGAGTGCGAGCAGCATTGCAGCAAGGTTGCGGTCCCGAATCCGCTCCAGCTCGCGCAGCTCGATGTGGCCGGATTGCTCGTCGGACTGCCGCGCAATCGTGTCGATCAAGTCGTCCGTCAGCTCCGGGGTGTCCATGAGCTTGGTCCACGGCCAGTCAAGGCACTCGCCGAACTGCGCGATGAAGTGGCGCATGCCGCCGGGTCCACCGGCAATTCGGTAGGTCTCGAACAGACCCATCTGGGCCCAACGCAAGCCGAATCCATAGCGGATCGCATCGTCGATCTCTTCAGTGGTGGCGATCCCGTCGTTCACCAACCAGAGCGCCTCCCGCCAGACGGCTTCGAGCAGACGATCAGCGATATGGGCATCGATCTCGGCGCGAACGAGGAGCGGGTGCATGCCCAACGTCCGATAGATGCTCATCGCCCGATCAACCGTCGCCTGCGAAGTCTCGGTCCCAGCGACAACCTCGACCAGCGGCAGCAGATACACGGGGTTGAACGGGTGTCCGACGACGAGCCGTTCGGGATGGACCAATGGTTCTGCGAGCACCGACGGCCGGAATCCTGACGTCGACGAGGCGATCAGGGCCTCGGGGTCGCTGAGTTCGTCGATGGACCGAAGTGTCGAATGCTTGAGGTCAAGACGTTCCGGCACACTTTCGACAATCAAGTCTGCGCCGGCAACGGCCAACTCCAGGGACTCGGCGATCGTCAGACTGCCAATCGTCTCCGGAACCAGATCGAGTGCTCGCCACGCGTCAACGGCATTGGCATGAACCTCGTCAACGATGGTGTTTACCGTTGGTGACGGGTCGAAAACGACGACATCGACCCCGCTCAAGCGAAGACGCGACGCCCAGCCTGCTCCGATCACACCACAACCAATGACGGCAGCCCGCTCGATCGACGGCTCTGAGGCCGCAGTGTCGGAAACGGCCGTGTTGTCGGGATCAGCCACGTCGAGTGAGCTTCAAATCGGAGCGAACCTCATCTGGCCCCTTGATGTCGTAGCCAATTCGCTCGAGGATCTCGACGGCGCGGGCCACGAGTTCGGCGTTGGTCGCGAGGTGCCCGCGACCGAGATAGAGATTGTCCTCGAGCCCCACCCGGACATTTCCGCCGGCGATTGCGGCCAGCGCGACGTATTCGAGCTGTCGCCGCCCGATCGAGAACGCACTGAAGGTCCAGTGATCGGGGACGTTGTTCACCATGGCCATGAACGTGTTCAGATCCGGTGGGGCACCCCACGGAATGCCCATACACAGCTGGACCATGACGGGTTCGTCGATCAGGCCTCGCTCGACCAGCGATTTCGCCTGCCAGAGGTGCCCCGTATCGAACACCTCGATCTCCGGGCGAACTCCGAGAGCCTGAACCTGAGCTGCCATGGCTTCCAAGGTCGCGGTTGTGTTGGTCATGACGTAGTCGCCCTCGCCGAAGTTCATGGTGCCGCAGTCAATGGTGCAGATCTCCGGCAGGATTTGGCGAACGTGATCGATGCGTTCGGTCGCTCCGACGAGATCGGTGCCCCCCTCATTGACGGGGAACGGAGCTTCTGCCGACCCAAGCGTGAGGTCTCCACCCATGCCTGCGGTCAGGTTGATCACCACATCAGTGCTTGATGCTCGAACGCGTTCGACCACCTCGGCGTAGAGCTCGGGATCTCGGGCCGGTGCACCAGTCTCGGGATCACGGACGTGGATGTGCACGACGGCCGCGCCGGCTTCGGCTGCGGCGATGCAATCGGTCGCGATCTCTTCCGGCGTGACCGGGATCTTGTCCGATTTGCCGGCCGTGTCACCACTTCCGGTGACGGCACACGTGACGAAAACCGAGCTCATGTCGTGACTCCTGGTGATGTAGAGAATCGAGTGGATGTCGGCGACATCTTCGAGATCGCGATCTCCCCAGCCGGCAGTCCGGTGCGGCGGTGACCGAGCACGCGCAGACGGGAGTAGAGATCGTCGTGGTCGGCATAGCAACCGCGCAGATGGCGACTGCCAATGCTCTCGAACGCGTCACGGCCGTGAAGCACTCGACGGTTGTCGAAGCCGATCAGGTCACCGGGTTTGAACGGGTAGCGAATCTGGAATCGGGGATCGCGAGCCATAGTTGCGAAGGTGCGTTGGGCTTCGTAGGCCCGGGGAACGTCGGCGAGGGGCATGTTCGGAGCAGAACGAACGGGGTAGAACGCCCGCAACGTCAGCGGAGAGTGACCCTCGACATGATCGATGAGGGGGCCAATCCAACGGTGATCGGCGTCTGGCGACCGGTTGCCGAAGACCCATTCCAACGTGGTCAGCGCCTCGTACGCATCCGGCTGTTCGCTGCGCAGTGCGTTCACCACCGCCAGCCCATCGGACTGTCGAGACCATCCGCCATCCACGGTGTTTTCGATGCAGTGGAGAAATTGAAAGCCGGGCGGCGTCTCTCGAGTCGGAAGATCGGTGTGTTGCCCGAGGTCAAGGCCGGTGTTCGCGGTCGAATCGGGGGCCGGAGATGCCCTCACGCTCCAGACATGACCGAAGTTGGTGTCTCGAATCGGGGCGACGGATCCCACGAGCGAACCAACGAAGTCGAGCGACGTCGGCGTATCCGCCAGCCGACAGATCCCGTAGGTGGCAAGGGCGCCGAGCCACGCTTGGAGCACCGCTTCATCGGGTCGACCCTGCTCATCGAGAATCGCAGAGCCATCGATGGTCGGTGGCTCGCTGAAGTCGGTGGCGACCCATGGCTCCTGGGGTGGGATGCTCGACGGTGGGAGATGACCGCCCTCAGCGATGTGGCGGAGCCAGCCAGGGTGAACGGGGGTTCGACGCTCGTCGGCCCAGTCGAGTACCAGTTCGCCGCGGTCGCCGACAGCGGCAGCGAGGAGATCACTGGGCGATGGCAGCCGATTTGGCTCGATCGTCGACTCTCGGCTGGAAGGTTCCAAGCCGTACCCATCAGCGTTCTCCGCCAACCACAACGAATAGGCAACGAACTCGAGCCCATCGCTCCATCGCATCGCCACGAAACCGTCTGTCAGTTCCGCAGCGACAAGTCCGACCCACTTGTGATCGATGAAGTCGGGCGTGAGCGGCACCTGCATGAACACCAAACCTTCGCAACAGTCGGACCGGCAACACAGCTTCAATTGGTGAACGTTCCGTTGAGTGGAACGTTCCAATGCGCTACGTTCGAACATTATGAGCGATCACACCGTGCCGTCAAGGGCTCCAGGACCGGTCGATCGAGCCTTCACGATCCTCCAGTTGGTCGTCGCGGCGCCAGGGCCAGTCGGTGTTCGGGCGTTGGGTCGACGCGCTGGTTTGTCGCCGGCGACCACGTCGCGCACACTGGGGATCCTCACGGATCTGGGAATGGTGGAGCGAACTCCTTCCGGCAGTGCGCGGCCCGGCCCGAGCCTCGCCACACTCACAAAACACGTCGACCAGTCGCCGGCAGCCCTTCGAGATCGCCTGCGCCCACTCACTGCCGAGATGACCCATTCGTTCGGGGAGAATGCCGCGGTCGCGCTCGACGACGGCAACGGCGTGCTCTATCTCGGCAGCTCGCGCCTCCCGACCGCGGTACAGGTGAGCGATCCGACCGGGTCGACGTTCCCGTACCACGTCGTTGCCCCTGGCCTGATCGCCATGACCGCCTGGGGCAAGCAACGACTCGACAGCTACGTCGAGCGACCGCTCGACCAGCCAACGACGCACTCCGTCATCGACCCCGATGCCATCCGCCTTCGCATCGACCGAGCAAAGACCGCCGGGTATGTCTGGACCGACCAAGAGCTCGACCTCGAGGTGAACGGACTCGCCGCCCCCATCTATTCGACCGATGGCACGCTCGTCGCCATCGCCACCCTCTACGGCCCGTCGTATCGATTGTCGCCTGAAGACAGGCCGACGCTGGGGCGGGATCTACAAGAACTCGTTGCCGAGCGAGCACCCGGTCTGCTCTGAGTCGTGAGCCACCGGTTGCGTTGATTGCCGGCCCATGCGAACATGTGTTCGATGCAACAGATCAGCCTTCTCACTACCGGCCCACCTGCGGTACCGGGCGCCGTCGGCCACCCGGAACGCATCGAACTCGGTGCGGGTTCGTGGATTGATTGGGCTCCCACCTGGCTGTCCGGTGCCGACGCTTGGCTCGAGAAGCTCCGGAGCGAACTGCCGTGGCGGTCAGCGCGCCGGCCGATGTACGACCGGGTCGTCGATGTGCCTCGTCTGATGGCGCACTTCGACCGATCCGACCCGGAGCTGCCTTCGGCTCTTTGCGAGCTCGCATTGCCGTTCGAGGAGCATTACGGGTGCCGGTTCCCAACCGTTGGATGCAATTGGTACCGAGATGGCAACGACTCGGTCGCGTGGCATGCCGATCGTGTACGGACTCCGGAGAACAGCATCGTCGCCATCATCGGTGTTGGCGAGCGACGACCCTTTCTCATACGGCCCATGACCGGCGGAAGGTCCAGGAAGTGGCTGGTCGGCGATGGTGACCTGATCGTGCTCGGCGGCACCATCCAGGGGGCCTGGCAGCACGCAGTCCCAAAGACTCGCCACGCCGGCGAGCGCATCAGCATCATGATCCGATCGAGCGAAGCCACACGTTCGCCTGACGGCTCGGGTCAGATCGCCTGATCAGAGGGCGTAGTCGGCAATCTGTGCATCTTCGGCACCAGCGTCGGCGAAGTTGTCGGCACTCCGGGCGTCGATGTAGTCGCGGAAGTTGAACGGCCGGTACGACGGGGTGCTTGCCAGCTCGGGAATCGGCTCGATCG
>CAZYLX010000145.1:0-7117 GCA_964648595.1 uncultured Acidimicrobiaceae bacterium | reverse complement strand
CCGTGATGCCCTCGGCGGCAATGGGAGCGACCCAGGTCGCGATCTTCTGCTCGACCTCTCGCCGCCAGTTCTTCGGGCTCGTACTCGGGGTCCACTCCAGATAGGGCTCGTACACCGCTACGGCAACAACGGTTGCGTCACACGCCTTGGCCAACTCGGCAGACCATTCGACAGCGGCGAGTGACTCGGCTGAGCCATCAACGCCGAGAACGATGCGGTCGACGGTTGTCGAGCCTGTTGATGGAACAACCGCCAGTGGTGCACGAGTGTGATGGGCGACGTGTTCGACCACGCTGCCCAAGTGCAAGAATCCCGGCCCACCGCCCCGACCGGTGCGTCCCAGAACGACGAGACTGGCGTCTTCGGACGCAGCTGCAGCAACGACGACGTTCCGCGGATCGCCCTCCAGCACGCTGGTTCGTATCGGCACTCCCGCATCGCTCGCTGACCGAACCCAGGGACCGGCCAGCTCCTCGCAGCGTTCTCGGATGAGTCGCGCCTGGTCGTCGGGTGTGACCTCGGCCCAAGGATTCTCGAACCCATGCACGGCGACGATCTCTGCGCCGGTCTTCGTTGCGAGCTGTCCAGCCCACTGCATGGCAGCTGCAGCAGCCGCAGACCCATCGACCCCCACGACGTAGCGTTGCATGTCCGACTTCATGGTTCCAGCGTCGATCCGTCTTGCGATCGAGGTCAGGGCCGATGGTCCCGTGTTGTTTCTGGCCGTGAACCGTCAGACCAACGGTCTCAGCGGTCGAAGGCCGGTTGGGTCAGACCCTCGAGGAAGCTGGCCAACGAATCGGGCGTCGAGCCGACGCGCCAGTCGTCCTCCTTGTTTGCCTCGAACCACACGAATCCCACGATGTCGGGTCGGGCGCCGACTTCGATCAGAAACTCTTCGATCCACTCTGCTTTGAAGCCGCCCTCGTCGGAAGCTGCGGTCTCGGAGATCAAGATCGGCTTCGCGGTCATGGACCGGATCTCATCAACGCTGCCTCCGAACACCGATTCAAACGTGCCGACCTCAGTCGGCGTTTCTCCGAAATGTCCCCAGTACCCCACCAAGCCAACGAGATCGATGTAGTCGTCACCGGGGAAGACACCAGTCATCGGCCACTTGCCCCGTGGGTTCACATTCGGACTCCACATCCAGATGACGTTGTCGGCGCCGGCCTGAGTGAAGCGGTCGTGTAGATAGCGCCAGGTTGCAACGAATTCTCCAGACGAGTTGCCGTTCCTGGCTTCCGCCCAGGGGTACCAGTCACCGTTCGCCTCGTGGCCGAACCGGAGAATCACGGGCTGCTCGGTCGAGGCGAGACCATTCGCCCACTCGTCGATGTAGTCGTCGTACTCGCCATCGAGAATGCGAGCCAACGCATAGTCGGGTTGATCAGCGATGTCCGGTCGGAAATCCCACGGCTCCCACGAGATCGAAGGAAGAGCTCCTCGGTCGGTGATCCGGGTGAGAACAGAGGGATCGAAGTCGTCGAGCTCCCAGCCGATCGACAGTTGGATGATGTCCGGTGTTCGCCCGATCGTTGCCTCGAACTCGTCGAATTCCTGGTCGGAACCGCTCAGCGTCATCACCCCGACGAGGTCGAGGTCGCCGCTCTCGAGCCGGTCGATGACCTGAGCGGCTGTTTCGACCTCGGGCACCGATGGATCGTCGCTCTCGATCGTCAGGACTGGTGGGAGCACAACTGCGGGATCGTCTGATGGGGCGCCATAGACCAACCGGGCGACGGCCACGGTCGCCAACACGCCGAGCACCACGGAGCCGCCGATTCGTAGCTGGTCCTTTGTGATCGGCACGTATTCTCCACTCGGGCGGCAAAGGTCAGCCTCGCGGAACGAAGAAATTGCTTCGTCTGTTGTTCCGAGAAGTCTCAGAATCCGTCGGCATCTGCCGTTGAAAGTGAAGTGAGCCGTCCCGCCCAGCTCGGGGCACTCCGTCGGCTTCTGTCCGTCGTAGCGTTCTGTGCCACCACCTCGTATCTCCTTTGGCGATTGGCAACGCTCGACTTCGGCGCACCGGCGGAAGTGCTGTTCTTCTGCCTCGAGCTCTTCGCCGGGCTGAGCTTCGGATTGTTCGTGTTCTCCACCTGGGACACCGAGGCTGCGGAGTGGCCCGGATCGCGGCCTGATTCATCTCACCGAGTTGCGATCTGTATCACGACCTACAACGAGGATGAGTACGTTCTCTTACCGACCGTCGCTGCCGCTGTTGCTCTCGAGCCCCATCACGAGACCTGGGTCCTCGACGACGGTGATCGTGCATGGGTCAAGGCCATGGCCGCGGAGCTGGGTGCTCACTACGTGTGTCGCCCCGATCGATCCCACGCCAAGGCAGGCAACCTCAACAATGCCTTCGGCCTGATCGAGGCTGACGTCTTCGCCATGCTCGACGCAGACCACATCCCCGCATCGAACTTCCTCCTGCACACGCTCGGGTATTTCGATGATCCCACGGTCGCGCTCGTACAGACTCCTCAGGACTTCTACAACACCGAATCGTTCGAGCACATCGGTGGCTACGCCGAAGAAGCGCTGTTCTACCGAGTGATCCAGCCTGGCAAGAATCGATGGCACGCAGGGTTCTGGTGCGGGACTTCGGCGTTGATTCGCAGTGATGCCCTGGAGTCGATCGGTGGAGTTGCCACAGCCTCGGTGACCGAGGATCTTCTGACCACCATTCATCTCCACGGCCGCGGTTGGCGCACGATCTTCCACAACGAGGTTCTTGCCCGCGGTCTCGCACCAGCGTCCTACAAGGAGTTCATGGTCCAGCGCACGCGTTGGGCCACCGGTGCCATGCAGATCGTGAGGAGCGCGCAAAACCCGTGGCTGGCCAAGAACCTCACCTTGGTCCAACGCTTGTCGTTCACCGCGTCGCTTCTCGGTTGGTTCGAGAGCCTTCGTACCCTCGGCTATCTGCTGCTCGCCGTTGCGATTGTTCTCACGGGGACGTTCCCAGTGAGCGTCCCGTTGGGAACGTTCCTGGTGGCGAACCTCGGTGTTCTGGCCCTCACGACCGCAACCCAGGTCAGCGTCGGTCGGGGCCGTCACCGTGTGCTTCCCGCGCTGCTCTTCGATTTCCTTCGGATCCCGATGAGCTTGACGGCGCTGCGGCAACTCGTCGGCGGCAGGAGACGTTCGTTCCACGTCACGCCGAAGGGGCGAGCCGGTGACAACCGAGACATCCCTCGGGTGCCAGGAGTTCTTGTCGGTCTTGGCGGCTTGGCAGCCGTCGCTGGCATCGTTTACGTCGCGACTCGGCTCGGGTTGGTCGGAGGGCCTACGGGGCGCCACGTCGATGTGGCCGCTGGTGTGCTGGTTGCCAACGTCGTGATGATTGGATTGGCCGCGAAACGCATCCGTCGACGGGACTTCGGCGACGAGAGACGTCGTGCTCGGCGGTTCTCTCGAGAGCTCCGTTGTTGGATCGGTTCCGAGGAACGTCGCCTGCTTCATCCCTCGACGACGGGAGCCCACATCGCCGGGCTTGTCCGGACGGGGAACCACACACTGTCGGTCTTGACCGGAGAAGGTTGGATCAGGCTTCGGTGCTGGATCACCCCGAGCGACAACGGTGAGTCGACCGTCGAATTCTCACCAGGCCAGTACGCCGAGCGGGCGGTGCTGGCCCGCATGCTGTACAGCGAAGTGCAGGACATGCCGATTCGCCGAGGTGAAGCTCGAACATCGTGGAGCGGGGACACCCACGACGTCGTCGGGTCAGGTGATCGGAATCTGCCAATGCGTCGGGACGTCCCACACGAGCTCACGTAGACCGCAGATCGCCTTGTCGTAGTTGATTCGCCAGCCGGCGAACGATGCCCAGGCCTCATCTCGGTCAGCCTCCATCTCGACGCCCGCTGCGCTGAGTTCGTCGAGCATCTTGTCGAAGTCGTGCCGGCTCACAGAGAGGCCGGCCAGATCGGGGCTCTCGTCCGGAATGCGGTAGAAGTCGGCAACCGAACGAAGGGCGAGGTAACCCGAGCGGATCATGGTGTCCGCCCGACCGGTGCCGTCGGTCAGACCGAGGGCGGAGAGCAGAGCGGCAGTGTCGAGGGATGACTCCGCAGCACTGACCCACGACCGGTCGGGCTTGGCCGAACGGAAATAGATCAGCGCCGGGAAGGTGGTGTGGGTCTCGCCGAGCTCGACGAACCAGTCCTCCCATTCCTCCCAACGGTCGCCGACGTGGGTGAGTTGTCCGATGGCGTCGAGGCGCATGATGAACTCGACAGGATTGGGAGGCTCGCCTGCTCTCGTGGTCAGGCGCCCCACAGCGACCTCTCGACGAGAGAATGCGCCGTAGAGAGTGGGGAGGAAGCTGATCAACAGGGCCACGATTGCCAACCCCATCAAGGCTTCGAGGATGGCGAGCAAGCGAGTAGTGAAGGTTGGCGCGGCGACGAAACCCAGCGTTGTCAACGACGATCCGGAAAGCTCCAACGCCTCAGCGACAGAACCTGTGTCGAGGCCCCAGAAGATCGCCGCGAAGGAGACGATCAGGCCGATCGACCAGATGAGCGGCAATGAGATCAGGACGATCGGGGCGAAGGCGCCGAGCACCTGGTGTCGGCGGTCGCGAGACAGACCGGCGGCAATACGTCGGGCGAGTAGACGGGCCAGCTCGAACGCCGATGCGGTGAGCCAGACTCGTTCTGGTCGTGGGATGACGACGGTCCGAACGACCGACGACAGCACCCACACGACACCGACGATGCCAACACCAACGGCGACGACGTTTCCGATCATGTCCTGCATGGGAGCACACTTGGCGGCGAACGAGAGATCCATCGGCTGGGAAGTTTGAACCGGCCGCGTGGGTTTGGTGCGACATGACTCGCGCAGTGTTCGATGGTGTCGTTGTTGCAGAGAGCGATGACGTTCGTGTCGTCGAGGGGATGACGTACTTCCCGCGATCCAGTGTGAACGACGATGCCCTCATGGAAAGCCCGACAACGAGCCGCTGCTTCTGGAAGGGCAAGGCGAGCTACTGGCATGTCGTGGGTGAAGAGGAGATGGCGGCCGACGGGGCCTTCACCTACGAGCAGCCGTGGCCGCTCGCTCGTCGCCTCGTCACCGATCGAGTTGCCTTCTGGCGCGGCGTCGAGATCGTCAACGACTGAAACGCGGTTCTCACGAGGAACCGGTTGCTCCCGACCGGAGTGCCTCGAGGAGCGAACTTGCGGGCTCAGGCCCGGCAGTTCTCCTGATAGGAGTAGAGGATCGAGTCCCGCAGGTCCTGGCTGTTGTTGACCTCAGCTCGGAACGTGTCGTACTCCGACCGATCGACGCCGAGACCGGTGAGCTTCTCGTTGAGCGTGTCTTCGATGGCTTCCTCTGACGGGAAGGTCCGCCGCTGCAGCTCACACACCCAGTTGGCCTCGAACAGAACCAAGTCGGCCTCCTCGTCGGTCAGCTCGACGTCAGGGATGCCCTCGATGAGCTGGGGTGTCGTCGGGGCCGCTGCTTCGACCTGGTCGGCGTAGGCGAGATCCTCCGGCGTGCTGTCGGTTCCGCACGCCGAGAGCGCAGCGGTGCAGACAAGGGCGACAGAGATGAGGATGGATCGTTTCTTCACAAGGTAATTGTCGGGCTCTCGAGCCTTCACTTGAGGTGGAATCTGAGCTGTTGTCCGAGACGGAGGTGGGAGATGAGAAGGCGTCCTCCTCGGTCTGAACGCGAATCCGCCCCGATGACCGAAACGGTCCCCGGGGCGGAGGTTCAGACTTGCTTGGGAGACGTAGATCAGTCGACGGTGATCGTCATCTCATGCTTTTGTTTCGAGTTCTTGCCCTGATTGTTGGTGTACTTGACCTCGATCTCGATGGTGTACACATCGCCCGACTCAACCGTTGCCGGGTCGATCCAGATGCGAGCGGTGTCGTTTTCTCCGCCATCAAGCCGATCGTCGTGATGCAGGCTCGTGTACTTCTCCTGCGGGTAGTAGATGACGTCGAGGCCCTTCTTGATCTTGATCTCGAAGTCGGAGTTGATGGGTGCGATACCGAGGAAGGTCATGTCGACCCAGTTTGCGAATTCGTCGGGGTTCGACACGTCGCTCGACACGGTGGCTTCCGAGCTCATGAACTCGTAGTCGTCTCCGTCGTGCTCGGCGAGCTTGACCTTGATCTCACCGATCTCGGCTCGGTGGGTCTGACCGCCTTCGTCCCACACCGCGATCACGGTCAGGTCGAACTTGTCGGACGACTCGCCGCTGGTCGAAAGTTTGATCCTGGCCCGGTCGAGGCCGCTCGCAAGCAGATCATCACCTTGGCTGAGTCCGGCGCTGGAGCCGTCGCCGGGGTAGGTGACCTCGGTGCCCTTCTTGTTCTCTTCCACGATGATGTGGACGTTCTGGAGTTCGGTCCGTGAGGAAACACCGATGCTGACCCAGGCGTCTTTGCCTCGCTCGATGCCGAGCTCCTGATTGCTCGTCATGATCGGAGCGTTCGAATCCTCTCTCGGCTTGTCGTCGGCGACAGCGGGGCTGGCGAGAGCAACGGTGGAAAGGACTGCGGTGGCAGCGGAGATTGAGAGAATGCGACGGATCTTCATGACTGGTTCTACGACATGCATGTGCGGTCACTTGACGTCTGCGCCATGGGTGAAAACGCCCCTGATCGCGGGCCCTCGTAGGTCCCGAGACCTAGCGAATCGAACGACCGCCACGGAGCCGGTTCGCCATGAAGGCTGAGGACGAGTGTTGGTTCGGCGCACGTGGGTCGCCCGGACCACTGCCTAGGACACCTTTGGCGCGTCAGGGTCGACGAACTGGGTTCGTAGTTCGCGCTTGAGGACCTTGCCGGTGGCGTTCCGGGGGAGAGCCTCGACGATGGCCATGTCGTTCGGCACCTTGAACTTGGCAAGCCGGGTCACGCAGTGCTCAACAACGGTCTTACGATCGAGTTCGGCCCCTGGCTTGAGGGCGATCACGGCGAGGCCGACCTCGCCCCACTTGTCGTTCGGGACCCCGATGATCGCCGCCTCCGCAACCTCGGGGAGCTGGTACAGCACGTTCTCGATCTCGGCTGGATAGACGTTCTCGCCACCCGAGATGTACATGTCCTTCCACCGGTCCACGATGTAGATGAACCCTTCGTCG
>CAZYLX010000144.1:0-7123 GCA_964648595.1 uncultured Acidimicrobiaceae bacterium | reverse complement strand
TCACTTGGTTCAGATTCATCTGAGGGAACCCCTCGTGCTCGTCGCGGTTTCGATCTTGGTCTCGGAGTGCATGAGGCGACCCTACGACCTCAATATAACTTGAGATCAAGCGTGAGCTCGGTGCGTCCGCGTTCGCCCAGCATTCCTTGGTGCCGTTTGCTGCATCGGTGAGCCGGGTTCCACCGACTCACCGACGCCTGGAAACCTGATCGTCAGTCGGCGACGGCGTCGGGTTGGAAAGTGCCGTACGGGCTCCATGCCACGTCGAGGATGCGGGTCGGGTCGCCAGTCCAGTCGAGTGACTCGACCTGGCGTCGACTGCGTCGGCCGGTGAATGAACGAAGGAAGTCGAACGGTGTCGCCCGGACGGTGACGCCCGAGCCGGGCAGTGCCGGGTCCGCGACTCGCCGCGTCCCGTCGGTCAACTCGACAGTGACGCCCAACCCGAGGATGTCGCGCACTCGCTGTTGGAAGACCTCCGCGTATTGGTGCGCAGCAACGGCGGTGAATCGGCTGTTTCGATCGATCGGTAGTCCGAGAGCGTGCTGGACGTCCTGCAGGTGCACGGTCAGATCGGCCGCCAAGCGAGTCGCCCAGAGCGGGTTCCGCTCGCAGATGGCTCTCATCTCAGAGTCGTAGCCCAGCCACTCGTCACAGACCTCACCAACACTTGCCGTCGATCGAAGGCTGACGTGATGCGCCGTGCGCTGATCGCTTCCCAGCCCCTCCGTGATCCCGCCGGTCAGATCGTTGTTGAGACCACAGACGTGAGCAGCGACATCCTTGACTGACCACGCCGGACACATCGGCACGCGTGTGCAGAGCTGGGCCTCATCGAGCGGCCGAACCAGCCCGATGAAGTGGTCCCGAAGGGCCGCGTAGTGGGTCCAGGTGTTGTTGGCGGCCGGTTCCTCTTGCACGAATCGGAAGGGTAGACCCGCGCTGCCCTGCCGCGCGAACCACGAACTCTTCAGCGCTCGGATCGCGACGCAGTCGCACAGCCAGGCCGAAGCAGCCCGACCGCTCCCCCGTCGAGCGTCCCCCAACAGCAGCTACAGATGGCGTCGAGCCCGTTCAGGAAAGAGGCCCACTTCGTGCAAAGCACCCTCCTCAAGGGCGAATGGCGAGGCAAGATCGTGTACTCGATGCTTCGCGACGAACGGACCGCAGCCCTTGCCTAGAATGTCAGGGGCCAATCGAAGTGGCGGACTCGCAGTGACCAGGCAGCAAGCGACGCATCAGCAACTCACCGATCGTGATGACTCGGTGTTGATTGTCGTCGACGTGCAGCGTTCGTTCGTCGACAAACTCAACGAGGACGCTGCCGGTCCGCTGCTGAATCGGATTCGATGGACGGTTGAGATGGCAGATCGTCTGAACATTCCCATCGTCGTGACGGCAGAGGACATCGAGAGCGTAGGGACGACAGTCCCGTTCATCGCGGAGGTGTTCCCCGACGGCACGACCGAACACGACAAGATGACGTTCGGTCTCTGCAGTGACCCGCTCATCCTCGGTGCGATCGAATCGACTCGCCGCAGGACGGCCGTGCTGGTCGGGTTCGAGACCGACGTTTGCGTTATGCAGTCGGCGCTGGGTCTACTGCAGCACGGATTCCGCGTTGTCGTGCTCTCCGACGCGACCGGATCCCCTGGCACCTGTCACGAGGAAGGAATCTCGCGGATGCGCGATGCCGGCACCGTCATATCCACGGTCAAGGGGACGTTCTACGAATGGGTCCGCACTCTGCACTTTGCCGACGAACACCTGGACCCTGAGATCTGGTCGGGCGGTCGCCCGAACGGCATTTCGCTCTGACACTGATTGGTGAGGGCCACCCAGGTCAGCGCGAGCCGGATCTCTGATCCTGAGTCGACAGCGCGCTGGCATGGCGCCTGGTGGATGATCTGACAGCCGCACGGGTTTGCTCGGTGAACACCTCGGACTCCTGGAGAGCCTCATGCACAACTACGGAATCCAAGGTCAGCGGGCACCCGAGCTGCGAGTCCCGGAATGGCTCGAGAACACTGATGGCGAGTTGAAGCTTGCCGATGTGACGGCGCCGCTGATGGTTCTCTACAACTTTCAATCATGGTGCCCGGGCTGCCACAGCCATGGCTTTCCGGCGATCGTTGCCCTGAAGAACGACCTCGAGGAGCGTGGAGTTGGCGATCGGGTTCAGTTCATCGCCGTACAGACGGTGTTCGAGGGACACGAGGAGAACACAGCCGAGAAGGCTCGCGAATCGGTTGCCCGACACGGGCTGACCGACATCCCGCTGGGTCAGGACTCCGGCCATCTCCCGACGATCATGGAGGACTACCGAACCGGGGGGACTCCGTGGACGGTGCTGATCGGCCCCGGCCGCACGGTCCTCCTCGACGGCTTTCAGATCGACGCACCACAGGTCGGTCGTGTGTTCGCGAAAGTCCTCGAGCAACTCGACCTCGCTGCCACGGAAGGATCATGACCGAAGACGCCCCGGGACCCGTCTCGAATTCTCGCCTTGGTGGTGCGCTGCAGATCGGGTGCTCGACTGAGAAGACGGCCGCCCCGTCGGCAGCGATGGCTGTCTTTGGACCGTTGCCCCCGCGCCGGATCAGGCACACTTCTGCACCATTTGGGACGAACGTCCGTAGTGGCAGAACATGGAGAAGCGCACCATGGGAAATTGGGAGTTGCGAAGGTTCGCCTCCCGAAAGGAGTGTGTGCCATGGCTCACAAGCTGATGTGGGCGGTCCTTCTCGTCGGGGTGACGATGATCGCAGCCCCGTTCGCGATGGGTCTCCCGGACAAGGCCGACGGAGGTCAGCAGATGATCGATGCCTTCGGGCCGATCATGGAACCTGACAACGTCGACACGACGGTGACCTACTACTACGACGTCTTCGTCCCGCTGGGCGATGTCGTCCCTGCGATGACCCAGGAGAACATCGACAAGTTCAACGGCTACCTCGCTGGCTTCACAGCGCTCGGCGTCGACGCCGAGAACATGGTGCCGGTACTCGCCGGTGCGATGCAGATGCCCGAAGAGGACGTGCAAGCGTTCATGGACCAACAGTTCCCGGCGATGTCCGGGATGCTGCAAGGCCTACCGCAGATGGAAACTGACTTCTCCGGTCTCCTCGGCCTGATGGGAAGCAACGTCGGCATCTTCGAACAAGTGCCAGCAGGGCTCGATCACTACGAGCCGCTCGTCACGACGATGGAGGCCCAAGTCGAGAACTACGACAAGGTCGCCAGCCTGCCCGACTTCCGGCTGTTCACCTGGTTCTTCGTGATCCCGGGTGTGTTGCTCGTCGGACTCGCCACCGCCGGCCTGCTGCTCGACGGTCGCAAGGAAGCGGAACCGGCAGCGGAACCGACCCAGGAACGCGAACCCCAGCTGGTCTGACACCACATCAACTCCCAGAACGACCCGGCCGACGAGCGTGAAGTTCGTCGGCCCGGTCGGTCCACAATGCCGATGAAGTAGTGTCTCGCAAGGTCGCAGTGTCGGGAACGCCCGATGCGCAAGCCCTCCTTGAGGTAGGCCTCGCTGCGCCTGCCGAAGCTGGCGAGGAGACGAGACGATGGAGCCAACAAAGGTCTCGCTGGCGTTGGCGGCAACGATGTCGGTCGCGTCGGAGTCGGGTCTGAAAGTCGACGACGCGATCGTCATTCAGAACTCGAACCGGCTCGCGGTGCGGCTCGTGCCGTGTGATGTGCTCGCTCGCGTCGCAGCCCCGGTTCGGCGGAACCACGAAGTTGCAGCGTTCGAGCTCGAGATGGCACGGCCATTCGGAGAAGCCGACAGCCCGGTCGGTGTGCTCGAGCCTCGGGTGGAGCCTGTCGTCTATGTACGTGACGGCTTCGCAATCACGTATTGGAAGTATTACGAGCCCTTGCCTGCCGGCGACATCACGCCGGCCGAATACGCGCAGGCGCTAGAACACCTGCATGCCGGGATGCGGCAGCTCGATGTGACCGCGCCGCACTTCACGGATCGAGTCGATGAAGCGGAATCGATCGTCCGGAACCGTTCGCAGAGTCCGGAGCTCGTTGACGCGGACCGGGAGCTCCTAACCGACTCACTACGCAGCCTCCGGCGGGCCATCGTCGACCGTGGCGCGGACGAGCAGTTGCTGCACGGCGAACCGCATGCCGGCAATCTGCTCAGGACCGCGAGCGGCATGCGGTTCATCGACTTCGAGACCTGTTGCTACGGACCAGTCGAGTTCGACATCGCCCATGCGCCCGACCAGGTTGGTGATCACTACGCACTCGCTGATCGACTCCTGCTTCGCAACTGCCAGATCCTCAAGCTTGCAATGGTCGCGGCATGGCGAGCGGATCGGGACGATGATCTGCCGCACGGGCGCGAGATGCGTGATGTCCTGCTCAACTCTCTCAGAGCAGCCCTCGACCGCCATGGCATGGGGCCGAGCTAACCCACTGCGTCGCAGATCGTCTTCACCAGCGGCCAGGTGCCCGCAGACGTGTTTGAAAGAACCGAATACCTCACGTCAGCGTCGCGAAACACGCCGGACTGAAACGACACGCCGGCATCCATGCCTTCGAACCAAACATGGTCGGCTCCCGGGCCAAGCCAGAAGCCTCGTCCATAGGACCGGGTGTCGTTGTAGACGCTGACTTCGGCTGTCATCGCCGCCACACTCTCTGGCGACACGATGCCGCCGGTGAACAACGCATCCCAGAAAACCGTGGTGTCTTCGAGCGTCAGGAAGACACCACCATCGCCCATACCGATGACGGGCAAATGGAAGACGTTGCTACGGCCGTTGACCAGGTACCCAAGCGCAGTGTTGGCCGGAAGGTCGTCTGAGCGGAAGAACCCGCCGCCGGACATCGCTGCCCTTGAGAGGACTCGGTCACGAACCGTCTGGTGAAACGAACCAGTAAGCGTCTCGACCACAAGAGACAACATCACGAAGCCGCTGTTGTTGTAGGCGAACTGCTCGCCGGGCAACGACTGCTGCTCATGCGCATTCAGCAGTGGCAGGTAGTCGCGAGCCGTTTCAAGGATGTGGGCAGAAAGCGGACCGAGCAAATGTTCATCGATGTCACCAGTCGTTTCCTCGTCGAGATAGTCACCAACGCCGGATCGATGTGTGAGCAAGTGATCGATCGTGACGGCTTCGTCGACATTTGGAAGGGCGCCAGCGACAACCGACCGCAACGTCGTGTCGAGCGTGAGGTCTCCGGATTCGACCAACGACATGATCGTGAGCGCCGTGAGCGCCTTGGTACCGCTGGCGACTGCGAAGCGAGTCTTGAGGTTGTTCATGCGTTCGTTCGCGCGGTCGCTGTGGCCGCACGCGAACTCCATGATGACCTCGCCCCGGCGTTGCACTCTCGCAACGCCAGAGAAGTCTTGTGCGGTTGCTAGCTGTTCAAGATGATCCAGAGCGACCTTCACCGAACGATCCTGGCACAGAACGGTCCGAGAGCCTCCGAGACGATTGACCGGCCCTCGGACTGGCGGATCGAACGACGAGCTCGAGCTCTTTGTGACTCGAGACTGCCGGCAGGATTCTGGAGATTCCACTCGAGGCCGCCCCATGGGTCGACCGTGCCTGCGCAGTCGTAGGCCGCGAACTTCACACAAGCCGAGTGGGACCAATCCCCTCCCGGCGATGCCCCGGCGGAATCGGCCTGCTGACCTCACGCTCACCGGCTCGCATTGGGGGATGGCCCGCTCTGGTACGTTCCACGCCCAATGAACCGACACTTCCCGATTGGCACCCCCGGCGAGCCCTGGAACGACGCTGACAGGCGTGCTTGGTTCGAGTCTCGTTCGATCGAGCGCAGCTACCAAGAAGAGGTCCTCACGAAGATCGAGACTCTCGACGCCTCGTTCGAAGTCATCCAGTACGGATTCCTCCCGCTCGACCCAGAGCACTATCCACTGATGGCGGTCAAGGTCCCGGCTGACCGAGCCGAAGCGCCGTGGGTGCTGATCACCGGCGGTGTGCACGGCTACGAAACCAGCGGTGTCCAGGGCGCTATCGCGTTCTTGGAGACGCATGCCTCGACCTATCGAGACCGAGTGAACCTGCTCGTTGCGCCGTGTGTCAGCCCATGGGGCTACGAGGTGATCAACCGGTGGAACCCCAGCTGTGTCGATCCCAATCGGGCGTTTGTCGCTGACAGTCCGTCGGAAGAGTCTGCTGCGGTCATGAAGTTGATCGACGACCTCGGAGTCGGCTTCCTCATGCACGTGGACCTTCACGAGACAACCGACAGCGACGAATCCGAGTTCCGGCCCGCAGCCGCCGCCCGTGACGGCCAGCCCTTCGAGCCGGGATCAATCCCTGATGGGTTCTATACCGTTGGCGACAGCGAGAACCCTCAACCCGACTTCCAGGCAGCGATCATCGCTGGAGTAGAGCGGGTCACACACATCGCTCCCCCGGATGACGCCGGCCAGATCATCGGGTCGGACGTCACCCAGCATGGAGTGATCAACTACCGGTTCAAGGAATGGGCCTTGTGCGCAGGCGTCTCCGGCGCACGGTTCACGACGACGACCGAGGTGTACCCCGACAGCCCGAAGGCCACTCCAGCGGTTTGCATCGAAGCGCAGGTTGCAGCGGTACGAGCTGGGCTCGAATTCGCGCTGGCCAACGCGTAGGCCAACGGGTTCGGATCCCTCAACCTCTTGGCTCAACTACGGTCCTCACCGAGTGGCTACCACCGACTGCTACATCTGCACCAAGCACCAACCGGGCGACGAGCTGTCGCCGCCTTGCGGGCTACTGAAGACGTCGAGCACATCTACAGTCTTGTGTCCGGCGACCCGGTCCCCCACCTTCATGTCCACCTTGCGCCGAGATACCCGGGCACGCCACGAGAATATTGGGGAGCCAGACTCCCGGAGTGGCCGGCGGCGCCGACGGTCGATGAGGCGGGTATGCGGTTACAAGTGGCACGCCTGAAACTCGACCTGCTGCCCAGCGACTGATCACACTTGTCGACACCTATCGATCGGCCCATGGGAGGCACCAAGCGAAACGAGGCTCCGACGATGGTGAGTTACGAACGACACGAGTGGTTGGCGAAGCGAGCGGAGGCCGCGATCGATCCGGATCGTCCGATCATCGACCCCCATCATCATCTGTGG
>CAZYLX010000143.1:0-7159 GCA_964648595.1 uncultured Acidimicrobiaceae bacterium | reverse complement strand
GCCCTGGTCGCAGTTTCCATCCTCGTCACAGGCTTCGAAGCTGAACCCGTCCTCGCCGGTGTAGCTGCCGTCTGGCACGTAGGTGACAACCACCTGCCATCGTTGGGTCTCGTTGCCGCCAAACCCGACGCCCACCAACTCCGGGAATCCGGAGAACGTCACGTTGCCTTGCGCAGCTCCACCGACGGAAAACACCAGGGCCTGGCCGTCGGCCGTGAGGACGACCTCGATTCCCTCGCCGGCCAGAGCCTCGACCTCGACATTCTGTGCGATGACGGGCACCTCGAGGGCGAGAGGTTCCTCCTGGGGAATGGAGATTCCACCGTTCACCGCCAGCGTCACGAGCCCGGTTGCAGCGATTCCCGCCGACCAGACACCGGTCGAGAC
The DNA here is from genome assembly GCA_964648595.1 of uncultured Acidimicrobiaceae bacterium. Classification (GTDB taxonomy): domain Bacteria; phylum Actinomycetota; class Acidimicrobiia; order Acidimicrobiales; family SZUA-35; genus SZUA-35. Next base: position 6,772 of record CAZYLX010000143.1, on the reverse strand, counting down.
AGCGCTTGCCGCGGGAATAGGCAGCTGAGCTGAACCGCCGAGGTTCGCCAGCCACGCCAACGGGCCGGCCACTGTCTTGAGGCGGCCAAGCCCCACGCGAAGGAACGCCCGCACCATCTGCGGATCGAACTGCGCACCGGCACAGTCGGTGAGCTCCTGGCGAGCGACCTCGGGAGCAAGCGGCTGCTTGTAGCTACGAGCGCTTGTCATCACGTCGTAGGCATCAGCGATGGCGACAAGCCGCCCGGCGACGGTGATGTCGGTGCCGGCCAGGTCGCTTGGGTACCCGGTGCCATCCCAACGGCAGTGATGCTGATCGGCGGCGTGGATCCAGTCGCCCAACCACGGCCGCAAGGGCTCCAGCAGCGGAAGGCCTTCGCTCGGGTGGGCCGAGAGCAGCTTCCATTCTTCGTCGTTTGGACGGCCGGAACTGTTCAGGATCTCGAACGGGACGGTCAGCTTCCCAACGTCGTGCAGCAGTGCGGCCCACCGCAGCTTGTGCATCTCGTCCTCGTCGAGGCCGAGCTCGGCCCCGAGCAGCTCTGAGTAGGCCCGTACCCGTTCCGAATGGCCGCGGGTCATCCGATCGTGGTCGTTGACCTCTTGCAGGAGCTGCACGAGATAGTCGCCGTGGAGCGCCTCACCGCTGGTGTCACCGCGCTCCTGTGCCGCTCTCATGTCCCGCAACATCGTTCGAGAGTTCGACTTCCGCAGCGCGGCCTTTGTCCTCGATGGCGCGTTGTCGGGGAACACGAGCGTCATCTTCATCAGGGCGACGAGCGGGATGAGGCGCGACGTCAGTGAGCGCAACACCAACAGGAGAATGTTGGCCAGCAGGAAGACCACACCGATCCACAGCCAGCGGTTCATACCGAGCTCGTCGGCTGGTGCAATCCGGCCTGCGCTGATGCTGAAAGCGAAGCTGACAGCCAACGGAACAGCGAAAATCGAGACGCGCAAGAGCCTCGCCAACCACGGATGCGACGTCCAGCTGTGTTCGATTGCCGCCGAATGTCGCTCCGCACCCTGTGTGGGGCCCGATTCCATACTGTTTTGAGCTTCGGCCGCGGCGAGGGCGACCTGAAGAAAATATGGGATTCGACCCACCTTTTGGGACGTTTGGCCCTGCTCGCCATGCTGATCCGCTGCGAGCCTCGACAAATGCTCCCTACCGACCGGTAGGTAGGGACGTCCGGAGGCCCCAATGCTCGCTTCGTCATCGTCCAAACAGCCCGGTCAGGCCGCCGAACGACCCACGGTCGCCGCCGAACGGCCCAGTCAGACAGCCGAACGGCCGACGGGCCTGCGCCCCGTCATCGCCGTGATTCCGGATCATTGCTACGAGCGCTCGACAGTTCGCGGGCTCGGTCTGCTCGGCCGCGACCTTGCCTTCTATACCCTCGCAATCATCGGCCTGCTCATGACCGACAGCCTGCTCCTTGCCGTTCCGCTGTGGGCGCTTGCCGGGCTGTCGGTGTCAGGGCTGTTCGTGTTGGGCCACGATGCCGCTCACAGTGCGCTGTTCGATTCACAACGAATGAATGCCGTTGTTGGTCGAATCGCGATGCTTCCATCTCTCCATGCCACCGAGGTCTGGGTCTTCGGCCACAACCGCGTGCATCACGGACACACGCTGCGCCAGGGCATGGATTTCGTCTGGCATCCATCGACCGTTGCGGACTACCAGGCCATGGGCCGGTTCGAGCGAGCGCGGCACCGCTTCGAGTGGGGTCCGCTTGGTGCTGGCGCCTACTACCTACGAGAGGTCTGGTGGAACAAGATGGTTCGGTTCCCGGCACCAGAGCGCTGGCGCCGTTCGATGAACAAGGACAAGGCGTTGGTCGCGGCGTTTGCCATCACCAGCCTCGCTGCGCTACTCATCGCCTATGGGCCGATCGGCGCTTGGCTGTTCGTCAAGGTGATCGTGATTCCGTTCCTGATCTTCTGCCAGGTGATCGGCTGGGTGGTCCACGTGCACCACATCGCTCCCGACATCCGTTGGTGGCCAAGACGCGAATGGAACCGGTTCCGAGGACAAGTCGAAGGCACCACCGTGATGTGGGGCCCACCAGGTTGGGAGCTGTTCTTCCACTGGATCATGGTCCACCTCCCCCACCACGTGGACATGGCGATCCCCTGCTATCGGTTGCCAGAAGCAGCCCGCGCGATCGCTGCTGAATTCCCTGACGACGTTGTTGAACGACCGATACGTCCGTCGGACTACTTGCGCAACGTTCGAGCGTGCAAACTGCACGATTTCGAGACAGGAGAATGGCACCGCTACCCAGAGTCGGCGCCCGCTTCCATCGCCTGATCAGCCGAGGCTGACCAGGATCACATCTGCGGCAACGTGTGGTCGGGCCGAGCCGTTGGACCGAAGCCACGACGGACCTGTGTGCCCCAGTCGCTCTTGCCTTGGAAGAACGACACCATGCCGGCGAGCCGCCACCACACCGTCATGGGACGGAAGATGATGTGCTCGAAGATCGCGATCAGGATCACGCGGATCCGCGTCCGCGTCGATGACAACATCCCGAACGCGAGGTCGTCGAGAATCAAAACGGTCAGCGAAACCATCAGGCCAACGCCGTAGGCCGTCGCGATGAAAAGGAGTTGGCCGCGAGAAACCTCTCCGAGCAGCAGGCCGGCAACGACGATGACCAGCCCCAGCGCTTCGACGACGGGAGCGAGTGCTTCAACGATGACGAAGTACGGAAGTGCGATCATCCCGGCGGCCCCATACTTGCGGCGAAGCAACATTTTGCGATGGCGAACCAGCACGTCGAGGAGCCCGCGATACCAACGGTTGCGCTGCCGACGTAGCTCGCTCAACCGTTCTGGCCCTTCTGTCCACGCGACAGGATCGGCATCGAACGTGACCTTGGCCGGCCGCCCGAACTCGTGGCCCTGTCGGCGAAGGCGCACGACGAGTTCCATGTCCTCCCCGACACTTCCGTGGAGGTAGCCGCCGGCCTGCACCACTTCGGCGCGGCGGAAGACACCGAACGCACCGCTCACGATCAGGTTTCCGCCGAGCTGATTCCAGCCAAGCCGCCCGACGAGAAACGCTCTCGTGTACTCGACGACTTGGCATGCCGCCCAGAGCTGACGGGGGAATCCAGGCTGGAGACCGTTCGGGCCACGCTCGAGGCCGCCGTTGGTGAGGCGAACCGTCCCACCGGCGGCAACGACCTCGGGATCGTCGACAAAGCTCGAAACGAGTTTCTGCAGCGCATCAGGGTCGATGAGTGTGTCGGCATCGACGGTACAGATCAGCGAACCGGATGCCAGGTTGATAGCTGCGTTGAGCGCGTCGGCCTTTCCACCGTTCTTCTTGTGGGCGACCATCAGCCGGCTGTCAGAGCGCGACCGGTACAACCGGACAACGTCTTCGGTCGACAGGCTGGCTTGGTACACCTTGTGCACCTCGACCAGATCGAAGGCCTCGGCGAGCACCTCTTCGGTGCCGTCGGTCGAACCATCGTCGACAACCACCACTTCCAGGTTCTGATAGGTCAAGGCCAAGATCCCGGCGAGTGACGCTCGAATAGTGACCGCTTCGTTGAACGCCGGCACCAGCACGGTCACGGTTGGGGCCATCGGCGAACTCATCACGCTCCGCCAGTGGCGGAACCTGTTTCTTGTCCTCGACCGCCGAAGATCGATCACGGCAGCAAGGACCAGGCCGGCCTGCAGCGTCGCCGTCACCAGCACTACGACGCTCAGGACAACGACGAAGCTGTCGAACAGGCCGGAAATCATGCCGCAAGCCACCGATCGCCGCTACCGAGTACGTCGCTCAGCCCGCTGGTCCGGCCGAGCGAGTGAAGCGCCATGTCGCGGGCGAACGCATCGCGATCAGTGAGGTGACAGCGCAGGATCAATCGGCCGACTGCGTCCAGCTCCATCAGTGCCGATCCGGCGTTGCGCCGCACCTGCCAGGCCCGATCGGCCAAGGCGCGCCCGACCTGCGGAGCAAGAGCGACCGCACCGACCCGCCCCGTCGAGCGGATTGCCTCGGCCCGGACTGCCGCATCGTCGTCGAGCAACAGAGAGGCGAGGTGCTTTTCAGGAGTGAAGAACGTTCCATTGCCCAAACAGGTCGCAACCAGCACCCGCAGGTTCGGATCAGGATGTTTGATGAACGAGAGCACGGCGAAGGCCAACCGACGGTCCATCATCTGGGCCGCCACTTCGGCGACGAGCACGATGGTTTCGGACTCGTCCTCGCCGAGATGAAGGCGATCGAGCAGATCGATCACCGCCGGTACTCCCTCGACCCCGCTGCGAACCAATGCGTGTTGCGCCGAAGCGCGGACCGCATGACTCTCGTGATCAAACGCCTCGAGCAGCAAATCCGCCATCGACCCAATCACGTCTGGCGTGAGGCTGTCGATCGCTCGGGCTCGAACGAAGGGATGGCGGTCTCTGAGCAGGGCCTGCCGCTCGGGAGCGTCAGCGGGAAAGAGCACGAGGAGGTGGGCAGCTTGGACGCGGCGGCGCCAAGATCGCTTTCGGCTCGCTCGCGCAATTCGGCGAGCAAGTCCGGCCTCACGGGCGACGAGCCGCAGGCGCCGTTGCGCCTCACCGCTCAGCCCGAGGGACAGATCTTGCAGTACGTCGGCGATGACGACCATGGGCATCCTCGCCAACTCGGTCGATGCCGCCTCGATCTTGCCGCCGTCGTCATCGCCGTCGTCGAGCACAACGGTGGCGGCAAGATCGAACGCGACGGCGCGGCGGGCGGTGCGATGTTGACGCACCAGCGTCATGGCCAGTCCAACGACGCAGAAGAGGAGAGCCGTGCCGACCACCATGGACTGCACGATCACAAAGAGGTTCACGGCGTGTCCTGAAGAAGATGTTTCAGTCGCCGGGCGACGATTCCTGGCGAGAACGGTTTCTGTATGACATCAGCGGCACCGAGGTCGTAGGCCAGCCGGATGTCACTCTCGCGGGTTCGAGTAGCAAGCATCACGACATCGAATCGTCGCAACGCTTCCTGGCGATGGAGCCGCCGAAGCACGGTGAGGCCGTCGACCGACAGCGTGTCGAAATCGAGGATCAGCAGCCTTGGGAGCTCGATCTGCGGATTACGAAGTCGCTCGAGCAGCAGCTGGCCGTCAGAGATGTCGTCGACCGTCAGACCCAGACGTTCGAGCGATTGCGTGATCACTCTGGCCGTTGCTGGATCGCTGTCGGCCACCAGGGCTTGGGCACCAGGCCGTCGATCGGGATGCCAGTCGACCGAAACGACCGTTGGTCCATCGAGACCGCTCTGTTCGAGCACGGTTCGAGCCGCGAGCACGAGGTCGCCAACACTTTGTGCGTCATAGGGGAACTCGGCAATCCCGACACGAACCGACGACAGCGGCATGTGCTCGACGATCCTCTCAAGGCGAGAGCGGGCCACGTTCCGGTCGACACCGGCCAAGACCAAGATGTTCTCCCGCTCACCGCTCCTGGTCACGATGTCATCGGTACGGAATTCTCTACTGAGCCCCTCTTGCAGACCGTCGATGGCATCGATCGGCTCTCCTTCGCCGTAGACGACGACGCAGACCGACGCAACCGAAGACGACCGATGGACGCCGAGCAGCAGCCGTTCGGCAAGAAACACTGCAGACGACCAAGGGACTCCGCCGCTGCGGCTCGTGGATGTCAGCTCGGCATCGGTCTCTGCTCGCTGCTTCAACAGTTCCCGGAGCTGAGGGACTCGCCGCGAGATTGCGCCTGGGGCTTCGATGGTTGCATCGACACCGGGGTGAGCCGTCGCTGCTTCTTCCGACTCGAGCACCTCGACGATGGTCAGACGCTTCGTCGACGGCTGGGCTCTCAGCAGCTGAACGAACATTCCGTTGTCTTCCGACGGCAGCAGCAGAACACCCGACGCCCTCGCTCCCTCGAGCCCGGCAAGCAGAACGGCATCGTCGTTGTCGGACCAGGCCGCGAGGCCGCGGCGATTGATCTCCTTGGTCACCTCGGCCGCGTCCGACCCGCGGACAGCGATCTGATCCTGGCGCTGCGCCACGTGGAGATGCCGACGCACCTCATGCAGCACTTCGCCGGGGCGTGCTGCTGCCGGGAGCAGTGTCGCTGCGAACTCCGCCAGTCGAGCTCGATCGGCCGGCGCCGACCGGTCGGTCACAACAACGAGAGGCACGTGGGCCAGCCGCTCGCTCGCCGATCGGCAGATGAGGATCGTGGAGTCGAGCGGCCGATCGGATTCGTCGACAACGACAAGAGCGTCCAGATCCTCCGGCCAGCTCCCGAGATGTTCGGCATGGTCAATGGTGAAGCCGGTCAATGCCGCCAACCAGATGAGGCTGTCGACACGCCGCCCAATGGGACCGACGACGAAAAGATCGTTGCCGAGCAGCGTCAGCGTGCCATCGGCTCTGGCCGTGTCGAGCGACGAGCGCAGATCGTCGATCAGCCCCGCCGCTGTGACGGCACCCGAGAGATCCGCCGCTTCCGAGAACGCCGGATCATCGAGGTGTCTGGATAGCAATCGGGAAAGCCGCGCTGCCGGCACCATGCCGATGTCGCCGACCCAATCGGCGAGATCACCGAGCTGTCCGAGAATGATCTTTGTCTCTTCGGGGTCGAGCGGAGCCTCGAACAGGCGAGCAACGGCCAGCTCGGCTGGCTGGAGATAGTCATCAACGCGACGCTGGATCCGCTCCCATGCAGCTTGGAGCGCTTGCGATGCCGAGTGCGCTACTCCCTCGCTCAGGCGCGAGGGGTCCGCGACAGAGGAGATTGGGGGCGA